>JABJEE010000269.1 GCA_018665005.1 Flavobacteriales bacterium | reverse complement strand
TTCTTTAATTAAATTGCTCATTGCTTCTAAAGGAAACCACGCTGTAACTTTTGAAGCTGCTTCCATTGCCTCTTTAGAAGCTCTAAAAAACCAAAGACCAATGAGCCAGATTATTTTTTCTCCAATCCACCAAACCACCATTGCTCCAATTGCAAAAGCAGATCTTTTTACTAAAATACCTAGAAATAATCCAAAAGAGAAAAACCCAACTAGCTTTATAAAAAAAGCAAAAAGATACTCTAAATCGGAAGTTATAATTGTGAATTCATTATAATCTGAATAAAAGAGACCTAAGAGTAAAGAAATAATAAAGACAAAGAGGGTTGAAATAAGTGCAAAGGCAATTACAGTATAAAATTTGGATAGGATAAATTCCTTTTTACTCAGCTTCAAAAGTTACAGCGTGGTTTCCTTTAGAAGCAATGAGCAATTTAATTAAAGAACCAGGATCTCGATTAGGAGTTGTAAAAACCATCGCTAATCAAATGGGGGGATTCACAAAAAGTTACGCTGTAGCGTTCAAAGATGTTGCAATCGTCTCTGTTTGGACATTTATCTTCATTTATGGTGCATATGCATTGTTAAAAAAGCGGGATTTATAGTAGATTTTAAATATATTTGGTTTTCTAAAATCACGCTTATTTATATGAAGAATTTACCCCTAATCCTTTTTATCTTTTTAACACTAAATGTATATGCTCAAAAACAAGCCAATATTTGGTATTTTGGAGAAAATGCCGGGTTGAATTTTAATACCAGCCCACCCCAAGCTCTTGCAGATGGTCAATTAAGTACTAGAGAGGGTTGTTCTTCTTTCTCAGATGCAAATGGTGAGCTGTTGTTTTATTCAGATGGTACCACGGTATACGATAAGAATCATAACATCATGACTTATTCAGATGGTCGATTGGCAAATGATTTAAGAGGAAACTCGTCCAGTACACAGTCGGGAATGATTGTTCCTAAACCAAAATCATCCACTATTTTTTATCTTTTTACCGTAGACGACAACAATGGTAATAATGGTTTCAACTATTATACTGTTGATATGACGGATGGAATCGGAAAATTAATAGATGAAGATGGAGATGGTGTTTTTTTTGAAGATCTGTCTAGTGGGCTAGCCAATAGTTGGACTGAAAAAGTGACCGCTGTTAGAGGTGCAGAATGTAACGAGTTTTGGGTAGTATCTGTGGTTAATAATGAATTTCATTCTTTTCTAGTAAGTGAATTGGGCGTAAGATCTACTCCTGTTGTATCTAGAGTAGCCAATAATGTCAATGATCAAAGAGGGTATTTAAAACTTTCACCAGACGGAAGTAAATTGGCGATAGCAACACAAGGAGAAGATGCAATCCTATATGATTTTAATAACGCAACAGGAGAAGTTACTGACAATCCTACGTTTCTAATAAGCAATTTAAACCAAGATGGACAGCCTTATGGTGTTGAGTTTTCCTTAGATTCGAAAAAACTATACATCTCTACTTCGAGCGGATTTAGACGTAATATGAGTGAAAACGCCGTGACCTATAAACTCTTTCAATTTGATTTAACAAATCCAGATATCGTAGGTTCCAAAACAATAGTTCACAGACAAGACGCGGGAAGTGTAGAATTCCCTGAAGGCGGATTTAGAGGTGCACTTCAAGTAGGGCCTGATGGCAGAATCTATGTTACCATTCCAACTGCCTACGAAGATGCTGGAGCAGATGCTCCGTTTATAGATATTATTGAAAACCCAACCGCAGATGCTGTAGACATTGTTTTTACAAAAAATGCAATTCGATTGGTTGCAGGTACTTTTTCTACCCAAGGATTGCCGCCATTTATATCCTCTTTATTACTGCCAATAGAAATCATTGATTCAGAAAACAATGAAGTCATTAATAATGAAAACTTACAATTGTGCGTTGGGCAAGATAAAACAATAGGACCTGAACCTGTTTTAGGAAATAATGTGGTTTTTGAATGGCGATTTGACAATGGAACCACCAACGATGTCATCTCATCAGATCGTTTATTAAATTTAACCGACCTTCAGCTGGCAGATAGCGGAACCTACGCTTTAAAAATTGAATTGGTTGATCCTTGTGGAGATGTAACACAATACAATGGAGAATTTGATTTGAATGTTTTTGAGGCTGCAATAGCGACACCACTTACTGATATTATTGAGTGTGACGACGATCGAAGTGGTTCAAATTCATATGATTTTTTAGTAGATACAACTCCTTTGATACTGGGAAGCCTAGATCCTACTATTTTTGAAGTTCTGTACTTTGATAGTTTTGTAGCAGCAAACGACAATGTGCGTGATACAGACTTACCCAATATTTTTGTAGCCATTACAGGAACCACAAATGATATTTATGCAAGGGTTCACAACATAAATGCACCTTTTGCATGTTATGATATTATCAATTTTTCAATTATTGTAACCGATATTCCAACACCAACCCAACCCACCGTATACCGTTTGTGTGACGATACTGCTAGCGGAAGCGATACAGATAATAGAAGTTTGTTTCGACTCGATACCAAAGACAGTGAAATATTAGGTGCCATTTCGGCCACCGATTTTAATGTATCCTACCACGCTTCACTATCAGGAGCCCAAACAAGTGCAACAACTGATGTTATTGACAAAACAATAGACTACACTGTTACAGGATCTCAAACCATATTTTTACGAGTAGAAAATGTTAATAATTCAAATTGTTCCGTTATTTCAGACGACACTACAGGAAGCACGTTTACATCTTTTCAATTAGTCGTAGATGCATTGCCCGTCGTGACCAATCCTGCAGAATTGATTCAATGTCACAACAATCCAGACCTAAATACAACAGTCAATTTAAAACTGGCACGGATAAATATTTCTACAAATTATGAAAACGAAGTTTTTGAATATTATGCTTCTGAAACAGACGCTATTGCCGGAACACCTCAAATAACTGGAACAGCTATTGAATCCTATCCTGTTACAGGAACTGGGGAAGCATGGGTTCGGGTTATTTCTGACCAAAACTGCTATCGCATTGGAAAAATCGATATTACCGTTAATTTTAGTGCCGATTTAGCTTATGACAAAACTTATACCGTCTGTGATGATTTCTTAGATATTGATGGGAATGACAATGCAAATAATGACGATACGGATGGGATTGCCACATTTGACTTTAGTGAAACCGAAAATGAAATAAAAGCTTTCTTTCCGGCTGCATCTAGACCTGATTTGGATGTTTTTTATTACGAAACTGAAAGTGACAGAGCTTCTTCCGTAAATGACATCAACAGTCAAATCGCAAATCATAGAAATAACAACGATCCAAGTTTTGCAAACAACCAAACCATTTATGTTAAAATAATCAACAATACAAATAATGGATGTACTGGAACCGCAAATATCTTTTTACAAGTAGACCGAGTTCCTACTGCAAACAACTTAGCACAACCGCTTTCTTTGTGTGATGATTTTGATTCGGGTTCTTCTGAGGATGGGGAGAACATCAACATCAATTTAAGACAAACGGTCAACGAGATCTTAGGACCTTCGCAAGCGGAAGCTGATTTTATCGTGACTTACCATACTTCGCAAGCGGATGCGTCTTCGGGGAATGCTCCTATTTTGAATGATACCAACTTTAGAAATACGGCTCCGGCGGGCTTTGTGCTTGGAACGGTAAGCCGCCAAACAATTTATGTGCGGGTGGAGGATCGAAATAAAGTTCCGGCCTGTTTTAATGATCATCTTTCTTTTGATATTGAAATTAAACCTTTACCTGCTTTAGAGAATACGATTGCTGCTATTGAGGTTTGTGATGTGCCTACGGCTACCGATAGTGATCCTAGAAATAGGGTTGCTCAAAACATTGATGCTACGATTAGGAATGCCGATATTTTAAATGGAAGGGATCCGAGTTTGTTTGTTGTTACGTATTACAAATCGCAAACGGAGGCTGTGAATGATTTGAACAGCTTAACGGTTGTAAATCTATTGGATTATGAGAATGATCCTGCAAATACTTTCTTCCCTGCGAATGTAAATAGTGATGACCCAGGGGTTGAGACGTTGTTCTTTACGATAACGGATGTCCTTTCTGGATGTCCTTCGGAACCCTTTACGCTGGACATTCGCATTTATCCGGAACCTAATATTCCTGTTAACATCAACAATTATACGGATTGTGATACGGATAATAATGGGCTTGGGAATGACACGGATGGAATTCTTGAAAACATTGCTTTTTCTTCTAAAATA
>JABJEE010000036.1 GCA_018665005.1 Flavobacteriales bacterium | reverse complement strand
TGGCAATCGTTCGTAGGATATAAAGTACAAATGAACGGCACCCCTTTTGATGAAAGCGCTTGTACCCTAATGGATTTCAACGTAGATCAGCAGGGAGCAACCCAGTTCGTATATGTTTTACCATTTTCTAACCGTGAAGCATTAATTGAGCTTACGCGGTTTGGAAAAGAAATTATTGATCAAGAATCTGCAGAGAAAGTTTTGAAAAGCTATATTTCTCAGAACTATGGGGAGTTTTCTATAAAAGAGGTGGAGAAGGGCAAGATCCCGATGTTTATGGATCTTCCAAAAAGCGTTCAAACCCAAAGAATTATTCCTATCGGAACTCGTGCGCACATGGTTAAACCAAGTACAGGTTATGCCTTCAAAAACATGTATCGCCATGCACAACAACTTTCTGCAAATGTTGGCCAGTCAAGAACCCAAGTAAAATCGCCGAGAAGGTTTCAGTTTTATGACAGGTTATTGATTTTAATTTTGGCTGTTTGGCCTAAAATGGGCAAGCCAATATTTAGTCGCTTATTTGCTTCGAAACCCCTTATTTACATTTTAAGGTTTTTGGATGAAAAGACAGGTTTACGTGAAGATGTCTCCATGTTTTCCAAACTTCAAATAGGCGTTTTTTTACGTGCTGTTGTCTATTTGTTTGTCGAAAAAAACAAACCTTTCGTCTTGTTGTTTTTTCCTGTAATTCTATTTTTTTGTCTTGAATTATGTATTCCAGAATACTCTCAAAACATCATGTATCTCTTAATTTTTATAGGGTTGTTTTTGGTAGGGATACCACATGGTGCGATGGATCATAAAACCGGTCTTTTTTCAGACAATAAAAAAATAAATCTATTCTTTATCTTCAAGTATTTAGGCGTCATGTTAATCGCTTATATCCTTTGGTTTATTTCACCAACAGTAGCATTGGTAGCATTCATATTATATTCGGCGTGGCACTTTGGTGAAACCGATATTCAGGAATGGAAAATCAATTCGAGATTCGTTGGATTTCTATGGGGGCTCATCATGTTTTCAGCTCTTTTCTTCTCCCATGTTTCTGAATTGAATGTAATCTTGAAGGCATTGAGTGTACAACAGCTTCATTTAGAACTCCCATGGCTCGGTTTGTTTTTGTGGTCATTGATTATCTCATTTCTATTAGCCAGATTGCACCAGTCACTGCCTTGGCTCTTACTTACCTGTTTTCTGGCATTAAGCTATTGGTTGCCCTTGGTTATGGCATTCGCCATCTATTTTGTCTTTCATCACAGCTGGAGTGGATGGAAACATTTGAGAACATCTTTCAAAGTTAGTAATTGGAGTTTATTCAAAACAGCCTTGCCATTTAATTTAGGCGCTTTTGTTTTATTTGTAGTTCTTTTCTTGAATACACGAATGGGCTGGGATTATAATATTGCTCAAATCTTTATATTCATTTCTTGTATCAGCTTACCTCACATATTATCGATGAGCTACTTTTACAAAAAATTAAAGACAAAAAGAGTTTAGTTTACAATAAAGTAACCAAGAGGGACTCGCCTTCTTTTGAAACCTTGACAAGCTCTTTTTTTGACAATCCCTTCATGGCTTTGTCCCAGGCTTTGTTGCTCATTTCGACTCCAGACCGAAGGTCTTTGAGTTCGCAAGAATTTACCTTTTTAAGGTTTTCGTGTATTGTTTTTTCATGCTCGGTGAGCTCGATTTTTTTTGCTTTTACTTCGGGTCTCATCTGTGGAAAAAACAAAACTTCTTGAATGGACGCATTGTTGGTTAAAAACATGCATAATCGATCGATTCCGATACCCATCCCTGAGGTTGGCGGCATTCCATATTCAAGAGACCTGACAAAATCCATATCAATAAACATGGCCTCGTCATCTCCTTTCTCAGATAATTTCACCTGCTCTTCAAACCGTTCTTTTTGGTCAATGGGATCGTTGAGTTCCGAATATGCATTAGCAAGCTCTTTTCCATTTACCATTAACTCAAATCGCTCGGTGAGCTCAGGATTATCTCGGTGTTTTTTACACAAAGGAGACATTTCAACCGGGTAGTCTGTAATGAAAGTAGGTTGAATATAATTTCCCTCACATTTTTCACCAAATATTTCGTCAATAAGCTTTCCTTTACCCATGCTCTCGTCCGTTTCAACGCCAAGTTTTTTGCAGGTTTCAAGAAGCTCAATTTCATTCATTGGAGCAATGTCAATACCCGTATGTTCTGCAATGGCGTCAATCATGGAAATTCTTTTAAAGGGCTTTTTAAAGCTCACTTTATTTTCTCCAATCTGTACATCCGTTGTTCCAAGAACGTCCATACAAATCGTTTCGAGCATGTCTTCAACGAATTCCATCATCCAAATATAATCCTTGTAGGCAACATAGATTTCCATCTGTGTAAATTCAGGATTGTGGGTGCGGTCCATTCCTTCATTTCTAAAATCTTTGGCAAATTCATAAACGCCGTCAAATCCACCAACAATTAGTCTTTTTAAATAGAGTTCATTTGCAATACGTAAGTATAAAGGAATGTCTAGTGCGTTGTGATGTGTAATAAAGGGCCTTGCAGCAGCACCTCCTGGTATAGACTGTAAGATTGGAGTTTCAACTTCAAGGTATTCTCTAGAATTTAAAAAAGACCTCATTGATGAGATAATTTTAGATCTTTTTATAAAGGTGTCTTTGACATGAGGGTTGACAACAAGATCAACATAACGCTGGCGATATCGAGATTCAGGATCGGTAAATGCATCATGGACATTTCCATCAGCATCTGTTTTAGGCAGAGGTAAGGGTTTTATCGCTTTACTTAAGACGGTGAGCTTTGTAACATGAACGGAAATCTCTCCGACTTGTGTTTTGAAAACGGTACCATGAACACCTATGAAGTCACCTAAATCAAGAAGCTTTTTAAATACATCGTTATAGATGGATTTATCTTCTCCTGGACAAATCTCATCTCGATTAAAATAGAGCTGTATTCTTCCTGAAGAATCTTGTAATTCCGCAAAGGAAGCCTTACCCATTATGCGCTTACTCATGATTCTACCCGCAAGGCAGACCTCTTTTCCTTCAGCGTAATGGCCTTTAATTTCTTGTGATAAGATGTCTACAGGAAACAGCTGTGCGGGAAAAGGCTCAATCCCCATTCCTCTTAATTTATTTAAGGATTCTCTCCTAAAAACTTCTTGTTCTGACAACTCCTGTAAACTCATGATAAATAATTTATGACTGCAAAGATAATGCACATCAGCTAAAAACGACTACTTTCTAAAAAAAGTCCTTAAATGCAAAAAGGGGGCCGTGGCCCCCTTAGCGCTATCTATTTATGAAATTATTGCTTAATAAATCGGTATACCTGACCGCTTGTTGAAGCAGATGTGTGCACCAAGTAAGCACCACTTTGTAGGTCTGCTACAGAAACCATTTGTTCTCCTGTAACCCCTCTTTTCACAACTGATCCACTGATGTCTGTGATGTAATAATCTACACTCTCAGAACTGTTGATGTATAAGTTGTTTTGTGCTGGATTAGGATAAATACTTATGTCTATAGACTCTTCACTAATTCCTGCTCCTGGCAATAACACTT
>JABJEE010000268.1 GCA_018665005.1 Flavobacteriales bacterium | reverse complement strand
TTCTTTGGCTGCAAAACTTGTGGACGGAAACAAAATCAAAATCAACTCGAAAGAATGCAAGCCATCTAAAGAGGTCTACGTGGGAGACCTCATCTCTGTACAAAAAAACAATGCTGTTTTCTCGTATAAAATTCTTCAGCTTACAACTAAAAGACTCGGAGCGAAACTTGTTATTGACCATCTTCTTGATTTAACGCCTGAGGAAGAGATTGAAAAATACAAAACCTATCAAATGGCTCAACGTGCTTACCGAGGAAAAGACCAAGGCAAACCGAATAAGAAAGACCGAAGAGATATTGACCATTTTTTAGAAGGTTGGTAGAGTCAGTTTAATAAGTCTCTACTCAAGTACTCGTCAACATTTTTAGCACCACCTTGTTATCGTTTAAACATTAATTATGGATATTTATACTGTTTTTTTCATACTTTCTACTTTTTGGGTGGGGCCCTTTTGGTTTGCTATGCTTCTTAATCCTCAAAAAGAGAAAACTAAAAAACTACTGAGCGGTCCACTATTCTTTTTAGGCCCCATAGTGATTTGGATACTTGTTATGGCAATGAACCCGCAAGGCTTAGTTGACTTTGCCAACAGTGGTTCACACCCCGATGGTTTCTTCGCAGGATTAGCAGCCGGCATGTCTTCCCCAGCAGGTATTACTGCGATGTGGGCTCACATGGTAGCAGGAGATATCTGCGTCACTCGATGGATTTGGAAAGAGGGTTTGAGACAGGACACGAATAAAACGGTTTCGCGACTTGCCATATTCTTTGGAGTGATGCTCATGCCTCTTGGCTTGGCCATTCACCTTCTCTTTGGGAAAATTAAAAACACCCCGAAATAAATAAAATGCAAATTCAATCCATACCGACGCACATGAAGATGAGGCGGAGTAATTAGTTGATTGAGAATAAAGAAAAACATTTTTAGCCTTTTCGCTTTAGATGTACCCGTTGTTTTATGTCGGTATGAATGACATTAAATGATTCCTTTTTTCATTAGCTTTAGGTAATTCACCAAAATGGAAAAAACAAAAGCTCCTTGGTATTATCTGCTATTGGTCATTTTAGCCGGTGAAACCATTTTCTTCTTGCCCTATGTACTCAGCAGGGTTTTTAGGCCCACCATATTAGATGTTTTTCAGATCGATAACGTGGAGCTGGGTATTTGCTTTTCTGTTTATGGGTTTGTTGCCATTGTATCCTATCTTTTCGGTGGACCGATTGCCGATCGCTATCCCGCAAGAAAGCTTATTTCTTTGGCCCTGTAGCTCACAGCTCTTGGCGGTGTTTATTACGCCAGCTATCCAAGTTATTTTGGGCTTAAGGTTCTTTACGGGTATTGGGGCTTTACAAGTGTCTTTTTGTTTTGGGCGCCAATGATTAAGGCTGCCAGACTATGGGGAGCATCTCATTCACAGCTTCGGGCATTTGGGTTTTTAGAAGGCGGGAGAGGACTTGTAGGGGCTGCCATGGGAACGCTTGGGGTACTTGTCTTCGCCCTCTTTATGGGGCAAGGAATCTCCTCTCCAAGTCTCGAAGAAAGCAGAATGGCTTTTCAACCCGTTATTTACAGCTCTTCGATAATTGTTGCTATATCGGGAGTGCTCGTCTGGTTTTTTATGAGGTTGGACGATGAGCAGGAACGAAAGGTTGTGGTGAATGAAATTTCAATCAAGCAATTAAAAGTCGTATTGAAAATGCCTTCAGTTTTGTTATTAATGGTCATTGTTTTATGTGCCTACATGGGCTACAAAACAACCGATGTGATCTCCTTGTTTTCTAAAGAAGTGATGTCCTATAACGACGTTAAATCCGCGCAGGTGGCTACCTTTTTATTGTATGCAAGACCAATCGTTGCACTCCTCTTAGCTCTGTTTTTTATACGCATCCGAATTACTCTTCTCCTCTCTTTTGGTTTTGTTGTATCCTTTTTCGCCGCCCTCATCTTTGCGCTTGGCCTTGTAACTCATTCAACAATCTTCTTGTTTGTGCTGTCTATAATCATGCTTTCTGTTGGCGTTTACGGGCTAAGAGCGCTTTATTTTGCGGTCATGGAAAAAGGAAATATTCCTTTAGTCTATACTGGAACAGCCGTTGGCCTGATCTCTATCATCGGTTATGCTCCCGACATTTTTAGCGGACCTATGACCGGGTGTTTTTTAGACGAGTATTCGGGCATTCAAGGATATCAATATGTCTTTGCCGTATTAGGTTTCTTTTCATGTATTGGAGCCATCGCCTCGTGGAGGTTCCATCGTCTTTTTGGATACACAAAAAACAATTCGGAAGATTAAGCATGATCATTTTGACCTCAAACAATGTTTAAATTGCCAGAATGAGAAATCTATTTTCCAAGGCGTTAATTTTAATAACCCTCATTTGTATTTCTTGTGAGAAGAATTGCAACTGTGATTCGGTCGTTTATGAGAGCACTTTTCAAACAAATTATGAGTGGACCGAAACAAGCAGGGTTCCAAGCGAAGAATGTACATCGGACACCTTGTCTAGCACTTTTATAGACAATAATGGAAACATTTCCTATGTTCGTACGATTATCGAATGTGAATAACCACAAATTAGTATATTTCAAATATGAGTGAGGTATCGCTGTTAAGTATTGAAGAACTAATAGAAAAAATCAATTTTCTAAATAAGAATTCTACACCAAGTTGGGGAGAAATGAATTCATCTCAAATGGTTAAACATTGTTCAAAATTTATTGATTTATATTTGGGTGAAATATCAGTTCCTTTTTGGTACAAATATTTTGGTACTACAATTGGAAAACTTTTTTTAAGATACATCTCTAAAAAGAGTCCATTGGAAACTCCAAGAAATATTCGGACAGACAAATCTCTGAAAATAATAGATGAAGGTTTAAATCTTGATTACGAGAAGAAATTATTGATAAAAAAACTGAATAAGCTTCATGAAATTAAGGGTAATATAAACCATCCCATATATGGTAAAATGAAAAGTGAAAAAATTCTGTTTCTCATTAAACACCATACTATGCATCACCTAAATCAGTTTCATTTAATTGAAACTTAAAATCGGGTTTAAAGATTATTCTACTGTAACTGACTTCGCTAAATTTCTTGGCTGATCTACATTGCATTCACGCATCACTGCGATGTAATAAGAAAGAATCTGGAACGGAACCGTAGCAATTAAGGGTACCAAATACTCGTTGGTTTCGGGAATCTCGATGTAATCATCTGCGAATTCTTTGACCTGCTCGTCCCCTTCCGTAACAATAGCCACAATTTTACCTTTTCTCGCCTTCACCTCTTGAATATTGCTAACTACCTTTTCGTATGATGGGCCTTTTGTTGCAATCACAAAAACGGGCATTTCCTCATCGATCAATGCAATCGGTCCGTGTTTCATCTCTGCCGCTGGGTAACCCTCAGCATGGATGTATGAAATTTCTTTTAGCTTAAGCGCTCCCTCTAAAGCAACAGGGAAAGAGCTTCCTCTTCCTAAATATAAAGCATTACTTGCATCCTTATATTTGGCAGCGATTTTTTTAATTTTTTCAGTCTTGTCCAAAACCAATTGCACCTTATTTGGAATCGCCTCCATCGCGGACAAAAGATTTCGGTATTTGGACTCATTAAGCTTGCCTTTCTTTTTAGCTAGAGAAGCCGCCATAAGTGTCAAAACAGTTACTTGCGCAGTAAACGCCTTGGTTGAAGCTACTCCAATTTCGGGCCCAGCATGCGTGTAAGATCCCGCATCAGTAATTCTCGAAATGGACGAACCAACCACATTACAGATTCCTAAGATCGTAGCGCCTTTGCTTTTTGCGAGCTCAAGAGCCGCCATTGTATCTGCCGTTTCTCCTGATTGAGAAATCGCCAAAACAATGTCTCCCTCATTTATAATTGGATTACGGTATCTGAATTCACTTGCGTACTCAACTTCAACATTAATTCGTGCTAGATCCTCGAACAAGTATTCTCCAACCAAACAGGCGTGCCAGCTTGTACCACAAGCTACCATAACAATCCTGTTTGCCTTTATAATCGCATCCTCATAATACTTGATTCCTCCAAGAGAAACCCAGCCTTCGGATGCATTCAATCGTCCACGAAAACAATCCTCTATAGATCGCGGTTGCTCATGAATTTCTTTCAACATGAAATGGTCATAACCGCCCTTTTCAAGAGCTTCAAGTTGCAATTCTAATTCTTCAATATATGGATCCTTAAGATCTTCCTCATGATCATATAGTTTAAGGCCTTTTTCTTCATTTAAAATAGCGATGTCGCCATCGTTAAGGTAAACCACTTGCTTGGTATATTCTACGATTGGTGTAGCATCGGAAGCGACATAAAAATCATTGTCTTTTCCTATGCCCAAAACAAGAGGACTACTTTTTCTGGCTGCCACGAGCTTATTGGGTTCGTCTTTACACATCACAACAATCGCATACGCACCAACCACTTGTTGAAGTGCTAATCGTACAGATTTGGCAAGTTTAAACCCTGTTTTCTTCTTTATGTCAGAAATCAAATAACTTAAAACTTCAGTATCTGTATCGCTTTTGAATGTGTATCCTCTACTTTCGAGCTCTTGCTTTATAACGTCGTAGTTTTCAATAATGCCATTATGTACTACTGCAAGGTCTCCACTTTCGGAAAAGTGAGGGTGTGCATTTTTGTCATTGGGAGGTCCGTGGGTGGCCCATCTCGTATGACCGATTGCTCGGTTTCCGGTAATGTCTTTACCTACAACATGAGACTCTAAATTAGAAACCTTTCCTTCCTTCTTAAATATGTTGATTTCACCTTCTTTTAACAGTGCCACTCCTGCACTATCGTAACCTCTGTATTCTAATCTTTTGAGTCCACTAAGAACAATTGGAAAGGCTTCTTTCTTTCCAATGTAAGCAACAATTCCACACATAAACTAATAGCTTGTATAAGTTAATACCAGGCGGGGTTTTTCTTTATTGATTGTATTCTTCCCATTAAAGACAATCCGCTCTGCCGAATTTATAAAATATAAAGGAGAAACAACGATTTCTGTTAAAGGCAACGTTTTATTTACTATCGCTTGGGTGTATTCTCTAATGTTGATATTAAAACGCTTATTGAAGTCATCATAAACCCCAAAAACCCCCACATTAACCAAATCACTCGATGCCGAATCTGCACGTGTTGCCACAGAAATATTAACTCCCGGCCGGTATTTATATCCCGTTTGAAATTGTACAGGAAGCTCTAGGTCCGCACGGTGGACAACAATGTTTTCAGGTAGGTTTTGCAATCCCGGAATGGAGAGTGCAGCTCTTGTATTAAAGGCTTGGGCATAAAAGTTATTGTTTCCCAAGGTAGAATCTTGAATGACCTGATCTACCATAGTGCCCGAATTGTCAACTTGAATATTTGTGAAATCCGCACATTCTGAATTGATAATTAAGTCATAGGTTCTGGCAACGGTATCCTCGTGAAAATAAATGGTTGCCTTAGAAGATGGATCATTGATGTCAAAATAAAATGCTGCCCCTTCTCCCTGCATCTGCATGCTATTATTCGTGGTTATGTACAAACCTTTAAAGTATTCTAAAAATGATTCGTTACTTGAAAACACGGTTGAACTCTCATCTGTTGCCTCATTAATAAGTGTTCGGGCCAAATTGGTATCAAGATATATCCTCAGCTGTGACGCTAATGAATCCTCACCAATAACGGTTGGGTCCGAAGGCTTTGGCGTAATTACAGCGTGCTCGGCAGGCACCAAATTAATGCCATTGTAAGATAGTGTATTGAAAGAATAATATGTGGAGTCAATTGAAAGCGATTCATCAAGTTGATACACTTCAACCGTTTGATCATCAAGCTCTCCATAATAACCCAAATATTCTAATCCAATTACAAATGAATCAATTACAATCGTTGATGGATCTGCAAAATTTGGATCTGCACTAGCGAGTCTCAATTGCGTGTAAAACGAGGAAGAAAACGCCCCAAACAACGGATCGTTGTATGACCCCAATAATACATTAGATGCATTATCCGAAATAACAGAATCCTCAATAATAGTATAAGATAATATGTCAAACGTATCTACAGATGTACCATCAAGAAGAGAGGATTGATCTACTAAATCAGCACCCAATTGGTACTCCTTTTTCTTACATGAAATCAATGTCAGCGACATTGTAATTACCAAGAAAAGAATGCGATACATCATAAAGAGTTATGCCAAAGCGGGTTCTTGAATCACTTTGTCATAAAAGTCTGAAAGTTCTTTTGCAAGATGCTCCTCTTCAACAAAGTCGAGTTTATGAGTCGCTAGACCATCATAGATTTCTTTTAAATCTCCGTCCATTTCTTCAGAAGATAGATTAACACCATCGAAAAACTGTAGCATGTTCTTCGAATAATTCAAGAATGAAGTGTCTTTGAACTTTTCACAAACAGCATCGTCAAACCCTTCAAATTTCAACTTTTCAGAAAAACGTTTATTCCAATCGGTCTTGTAGCTGTCATTGTACAAGCTATATACCACCTTTGTTTCTTTGAAATGAGGGTCTTTGTTGTACATCTCTTTGATGTAGAGGCCCATGATTCCTGTCATGTATCCATGACAATGAATTACATCTGGTTGCCATCCGAGCTTCTTAACCGTTTCGAGTACACCACGACAGAAGAAAATTGACCTTTCATCGTTGTCTTTAAACTCTTTATTTTTTTCGTCCGTCAAAGTATGCTTGCGACGGAAGTATTCATCGTTATCTATAAAATAAACCTGCATTCTAGCCGCAGAAACCGACGCCACTTTGATTATAAGTGGATGGTCCTGATCGTCAATACAAATGTTTAAGCCTGAAAGTCTAATAACCTCATGAAGCTGGTGCCTTCTTTCGTTTATTACTCCAAAACGGGGCATAAAAACACGGATCTCTTTCCCTGCTTCTTGTATAACTTGAGGTAGCTTTCTAGAGGTCGCTGATATTTCTGATTTCGGTAAAAATGGTGATATCTCTTGCGATATATATAGGATTTTTTTCTTTTCCATGTGATTTATTAGGAGTGCAAAAGTACGTATTTTTATCTAACTTTCCCAAAAACAATTAGCTTTGTCTCCTATTATTACTAGAAAAATGGACGCTTTTAGAACTTTTTATGATTTTATTCAACTAAAAGAACACATTAAGCATTTCGGAGCTCAGCTTACTGTTGGTTTAGTCCCTACAATGGGTGCTTTACATCAGGGGCACATCGCTCTTGTTGAGCGGGCTGCCATTGAAAACGATATTGTGGTTGTTACCATTTTTGTCAACCCAAAGCAGTTTAACAACTCCTCCGATTTAAAGAAGTACCCCAGAACCATTGAAACAGATATTGCCTTATTGTCAAGATTCAACAATGTAGTGGTATGTATTCCTGAAGTAAATGACGTTTACCCCGAAAACGACTCCTATTCCCCCATTAAATTGGGTGTATTAGATGAGGTTCTTGAAGGTAGATATCGTCCTGGACATTTCCCTGGGGTGGCACACGTAGTACACAATCTTTTTTCTTTCATAGAGCCCACGAGTGCTTATTTTGGCCTAAAAGATTATCAGCAATTTGCCGTTATTAATGAAATGGTAAAACAAACCAATCTAGAAGTGAAAGTCGAAGGCTGTAATACGGTAAGAGATAAAAACGGACTGGCGCTTAGCAGTCGAAATTTTAACCTTAACGAAGAGCAAATCAACGACGCATTGATTATAATTGATACCTTAAGATTTATAAAAAACAAATTAGATCAATTCGAAATTGATGATGTACTAGAACAAGCTAAAGTCTTTTTTAACAAAGGTAAACTTACCCTAGAGTACCTTGACATTGTAGATGCTCAAAGTTTTAAAAGGGTAACCCACCTAAATCAAAAGTCTGTTTGTTGCATTGCTGCCTTTTGCGGAGAGGTAAGGCTGATAGATAATATTTTACTTTAAATGAGGTTTTTAATAAATAACGGTATTACACTCTAATGAAAGTAACAAATATAAATACACTTCTGAAGGTACTCGTCTCTCTTGGATTAGGGGTCTACCTGACATGGTATTTATTCGACATCATGAGTGAAGAAGACATTGCGGTTTTTAAAAAAACCATAATAAATTCTAATTATTGGTTGATTGCTCTTTCATTAATTCTTGCCCTCGTCTCTTATTTTTCGAGGGCTTATCGGTGGGGCTACACCCTTTGGCCAATGGGATATAAAAGCTCTTTTAAAAATCAATATCACTCCATAATGATTGGATACTTGGTAAACATGACCATTCCAAGGGCGGGGGAATTCTCAAGAGCGGTAATGCTAAAAAGGTCCGACAATATTCCAATAGGCCCAGGGTTTGGAACCATTGTAACTGAAAGAATTATTGACATGATCATCATGTTTTCACTTGCCGCACTTGCTGTTTTAATCAGCCCAAACGAAACCTCGATCATCTTTAAACGAATTAAAGAAAGCTTTGTGGGTACATCATCAGAAGATAGCGGAAGTGAGTTTTGGATGTATGCTTTTATTCTCTTCGGATTAATTTTGCTTGGTTTACTTTTAATTAAGAGAATTCGTCAACGTGTTTTAGAATTTCTCAACTCTTTAAAGGAGGGCTTATCGTCCATTTTTAAAGTAAAGCAGTATTGGGCATATTTGTTTCACACTCTCATTATTTGGATTTCCTATTTGGTGATGTTTGCTTTGCCTTTTTATGCCATTGAAGGCACCTCTAACGTTCCTTTTAGTGGAATGCTATTGGCTTTTTCGTTTGGTGCCCTTGGTATTTCCTTTACAAACGGTGGTATGGGTGCCTATCCTCTTTTAATTGGAATCACTACGGCTTATTATCTTCAGAAGCAGGGGGTTGAAAATGCTGACGC
>JABJEE010000267.1 GCA_018665005.1 Flavobacteriales bacterium | reverse complement strand
TTATTGAAATAGAATCGGAAAGAAAGTTTTTTTATAATTGTTGGTTTACATATTCTCAGGATGATTCAAAATATGTTTATAGAGAGTGTTATTCCATCAACCGAGAGTCAACAAAAGGAGATTATCAATTCGATGTGTATTCCTCTATAGATGCATCAGATCGTGATAAAACTCAAACCAATAAAGAAGTGAAAACGATATTAAATGATTTAAATTATTTGAATTAAATTTCTTTATTGACTCCAATTCCAAATAGTGCAAAATCATATTTAGCAGGGTCATTAACATCGAATTCCCGAAGCTTAGTTATCAATTCTTCATTTGTTTTCCAATCGTTTTGTTTTCGGGTAATAAGATTGAGTTTTCTTGCGATATTTCCTGTGTGAACATCTAAAGGCACATAGAGCTCCTTAGGGCTAATGTTTTTCCAAATACCGAAGTCTACACCGTTTTTAGGATTTCGAACCATCCAGCGCAGAAACATGACAATTCTTTTGCATGCGGAATTTTTCTTCGGGTTTGAAATGTGTTTTTCACTTCTTTTTTGATGGGTGGTGGATAGCATTCGTTCTCTAAAATTCCCTATTCGATTATACGCGTTAACGGTTTCTCCTTTTTTAATATCAAAGCATTTCTCTAATCCTCCGTTATTATAAATATTTTGAAGTGAACGACAAAAGAAATCAAAATCCTCTGAATTAAATGTCCTGTGGACAAATTGTGGCTTGTCCTTAGCGCTATACTCCATAATAAATTCGTAAGGAGAATCCCCCCAAATTGAAGTCATTTTTAGCCCACTCTTAATAATGCTTAAGCGATTGCCCCATGCAACTGTTGCGATAAAGAATGCAGCAATCTCAATATCTTCTTTTCTTTGATATTGATGAGGTATTTTTATTGGGTCATTGGCAATAAAATCTATGTTTTCATATTGCTCTGCCTTAAAATCCAAAAAATCTTTGAGTTCCGTTGTTGTCAATTAGTAAACAAATTTTCCGTCAACCATTTCTAATGAACGATCAGCCATCTTTGACAGCTCCTTGTTATGTGTTACAATTACAAAGGTTTGATCAAATTCCTCCCTTAATTTAAAGAAGAGTTCGTGTAATTCTTTTGATGATTGGGTATCTAAGTTTCCAGATGGTTCATCGCCGAAAATAATCTTCGGCTTATTTATTAAAGCTCTACATACTGCAGTTCTTTGCTGTTCCCCACCTGATAATTCGGAAGGCTTGTGTTTAATTCGGTCTTGAAGCCCAACTTTTTCAAGTAGGGATATGGCTTGCTCCTCAGCCTCTTTTTTATTTACGCCCTTAATTAGAGCGGGTAGCATAACATTTTCACAAGCGGTAAATTCCGGAAGAAGCTGATGAAATTGAAAAATAAATCCAAGTGAAGTGTTTCGAAATGCAGATAATTTGGTTTCATTTAAACTAAATGGGTCTTCTCCATCAATGATTAAATGACCTGAAGTGGGTTGATCAAGGGTTCCTAAAATCTGTAATAATGTCGTTTTTCCGGCTCCTGAGGTCCCAACGATGGACACAATCTCATTTTGTTCTATCTCCAGATTAACCCCTTTTAATATGGGCAATTCACCATATGACTTTTCAATGTTTTCGGCCCGAAGGATCATTTTTTTAGTTTTAATTGATGCCCCATTTTGTCTCTTTTTGTTTTCAAATACTCCTCATTATGTTCATTACTTTCAATTTCTAAAGAGACATTTTCAACAATTTCTAGTCCATAACCAATAAGTCCTGTTCTTTTTTTAGGGTTGTTAGACATCAACCGCATTTTACTTACACCAAGTTCTCTTAATATTTGTGCACCAATTCCGTAATCCCTCTCATCTGGTTTGAATCCAAGCTTAACATTTGCATCAAATGTGTCGTAACCATCTTCTTGAAGCTTGTATGCTTTAAGTTTGTTAATCAGACCTATACCTCGACCTTCTTGGTTCATGTATACTACGATTCCTTTTCCCTCTTCTTCAATCTTTTCCATTGCTGCTTGAAGTTGTGGACCGCAATCACATCGGCACGAGCCAAAAATGTCTCCTGTAATACATGAAGAATGAACTCTTACCAATACAG
>JABJEE010000266.1 GCA_018665005.1 Flavobacteriales bacterium | reverse complement strand
CGTCATTAAATGAATTTGACTTTTTAATGATGACATAATTACCCGAAGTTCCTTTTTTACTTAAATCATAGGATGAGAATGAAAGCTTAGCGTTTTTTCTCATTTCATATTGCTTTCCGTCATAGGTTTGGAGCATAATTTCACCTTCGAATTCAGAACCGTGATTAAGGTCTTGATTTGGGCTATACGCGAACCAAATATCTTCAATTTGAGAGATCTTGATGTTTTTCATTCTTGAACAGCTGGACAAAACGATAAAGAGTGTCAAGCAAAATAAATATTTCATAGGATCAGTAGTTTCTTGTAAGTTAAAAAAATAGAATTAATTGAATACTATACGTTTAACGGTTTTTGCAATAATACTTATATCGTGGCTTAAGGTAGGACGACGCAGGTATTTTTGATTAATCATAATTTTATGTGGCATAACGTCTTCGATATATGTTTTTTTTGGATCAGAAGATTGAGCTAAAACCTCATTTTCATTAAAATATTCAAGTGATGCATAATCGGTAATTCCTGGCTTTACTTCCAATATTTTTCTTTGCTTTTCTGTGTAAAGGTCAACAAATTCTTTAACCTCTGGCCTCGGTCCAACAACGCTCATCGTTCCAAAAAGAACATTAATGAACTGTGGGAATTCATCTAGCTTATATTTCCGAATAAAAACACCAATTTTTGTGATTCTAGAATCTTTCATTCCAACAGTAAGAGAGCCTGATTGATCTGAATTTGTTCTCATAGAACGAAATTTAAAAAGCATAAACGGTATACCGTTTTTACCTATTCTTTCTTGTCTATAGAATATCCCACCAGGGGAAGAAAGCACAATAAACAAAGAAATTATAATCCCAAAAGGCAGAAATGTAATTAATATGATGAATGAAAAAATAAGATCAAATGCTCTTTTCATTATTTATTTACTTAAAACCATTTCAACGGATGAAACTACGGCATGAATAACTTGACTCACTTGCTCATTGTTTAAGTTATAGTATATCGGCAAACTGATCTCTGTCTGATATTTATAATGGGCAATGGGATAATCAGCGATTTCATAGCCTAAATTTTTATAGGCTGTGAGTAGGGGGAGAGGTTGAAAATGAACATTTACTGCAACATCCAATTCAAAAATAGCTTGGATAACCGCATCTCTTTGCTCTTCAGTGATATTCTTAATTCTAAGTAAATACAGATGATAACTGGATGTTTTCTCATCAGTTACGTGTGGTGGTAAGATAGCCCAAGACTGTTTTGAAAAAGCACTGTTATACGAGGAATATATGGTTTCCCTTCTATCCAGATTCTCTTGGTATCGATCGAGCTCAACCAATCCCATAGCTGCTTGAATATCAGTCATGTTGCATTTGTATCCAGGAACAATAACGTCGTATTTCCAAGCTCCTTTTTTTGTTTTTGCCAAAGCATCTTTGGATTGTCCATGAAGAGTTATGGTAACAAATTCTTTGTATAATTGGTCATGATTGAATCCTTCAGGTAAGTTAAAACAAACTGCGCCGCCTTCTGCTGTTGTGAGGTTTTTTACGGCATGAAATGAAAAACAAGTGATATCAGCCAGGCTTCCTGATCGTTTCCCTTTGTATTGGGCTCCAAAGCTATGGGCAGCATCCGAGGCAATCAGTATTCGGCCTAATTGTTTTTGTTTTTCATTGGAAGGAGTAAAGCTATTTTGATGTTTTTTCACAATAGAATAAATACCATCGTAATCACAGGGAAAACCAGATACGTCTACGGGCATTATAACCTTTGTTTTCGATGTGATTGCAGCTTCAATTTTATCCAATGCAATATTGAAGTCATCATTGCTAACATCAACCATAATTGCTTTTGCACCTGTATGTAAGACAACATTAGCACTTGCGCAATAGGTATACACCGGGATAATAACCTCATCTCCAGGACCAATGCCCCACCACCTCAAGAAAACCTCCATGCCCATGGTCCAAGAATTGACCGCTACGGTGGTTTTACATCCACAATATTCAGTGATTTTTTTTTCAAACAGCTTGGTTCTTGGTCCTGTCGTAATCCAACCACTTAATAATGCAGCATTTACTTCATCTAGAACTTTTTGGTCAATACGCGGGGGTGAAAAGGGAATCATGATTAAAGCAATTCATTTTTATGTTTCTCTAGAAATCTCATTAAAGAATCCATATGATTAATATCCGTTGGTAAATTTACAATTTGTTCAGAAACTTCTTGGGCAATGGGGAATTCAGAGACATTTAATTTCCATTGGCTCAAATCGCCTTGTACTGGGTGAAGATGAGAAATAAACCAATCGCCCATTGGAATTTTGAATTTTTCTGCAGCGAGTAAAAATGATTCTCTGTTTTTGACTAATACGGGAAACTTTAGAAAAGAATGATTAATGATTAGGTCTTTAGATAAATGACATTTATTATGAGACTGCATCCATTCATTAATTTTTATGCCATTCTCCTTACGCATTTCGATAACCTTATTGAATTTCTTCAAGACTTTAATTCCAGTAAAAGCCTGTACATTTGATGCCCCCATAAAATAATCATTGGGTTTCTTAACTCCTTCAATTTCATCTTTTGAGGATGAACCAACGACCAATCCCAGGGAGCTTAACTTTCTGTAGAGTCTCAATAGAAACCAATACGACCAATTTTTAAGAATATATGTTTTAGCAAAAATCAGAAATCGAAGAATCATTACATTTTTAAAACTTGGATTCTTTAGGGTTTTGTTAAGTTCCTCAATTCCGCTACGCAGCTCTTTATTCTGAACATATAGAATGCCTCCTATTCCGGTAGAAAAGGGTTTGTTCCATTGTGTTGAATAAAATGAACAATCGGTTTTTAAACCATTATAAACACCATTGTAAGTGCCTCCAAATCCATGAGTGCAATCTTCAATGGTGTAGATTCCTCGTGAGGATGCAAGAGCAATGATTTCATCAACTTCAAATGACAATCCAAGCATGTTTTGGATTAAAATGCATTTTGTTTTTGGACTTATTTTATCCTCAATATTTTTGACAGGAGCACAAAGGCTATTTTTATCAATGTCCACATATATTGGTGTGGCTCCTAAATAAATGATGGCGTTAGGTACAACAACACAAGTGAATGCAGGTAAAATCACTTCGTCTCCTTTACCAATATTCATCGCTTTTAAGGCAGTATATAATGCTACTCTTCCTTTCCAATAGGTATGAATGTTTTTTTGATCTACACCCAGAAAATCAGAAATAGTACTGCGGTATGTTTCCTGTTTGTTCATGCTCTTTTTACAAAAGGAATTGATAAAAGTCCTATTAAAGATCCTAAACCATAGCAAAAATGTAAGCTTAGAAAACCAAAAAACAAATGAAAAAAGGTAGTTTTATTTGAATTTATAGATG
>JABJEE010000265.1 GCA_018665005.1 Flavobacteriales bacterium | reverse complement strand
GCTTTCACAAATTCATCCATTCTTTTTTCAATGCCCTCTGATAATCGAACAATATATTTGCTCCTCTTTTCTAGAGACATTCCTGACCATTCAGGAAATGCCTTTTGTGCTGCTTTAACGGCCTCCTCTATATCATCAGCATCTGAATCCGGAATCAAAGAGTAAGCTTTCCCGGTTGAGGGGTCTATGTTTTCAAAATAATTTCCAGAACTTGGTTCAACCATTGAACCATTTATGTAATTGGTTATTTTTTTCATATTAATGCAATTAAAACAAATGTCATAAAAAAAACCGAAAGGGAAGAATGAAAAAGGTCAACACATTATTTCTAACTTCGCAGAACATATAAATTATAAATATGGAACTCTCGAAGACCCAAAAAGTCGTGGATGAATGGATTAAACAATACGGCGTTCGTTACTTTAATGAATTGACCAATACAGCTATTCTTATGGAAGAGGTTGGGGAGTTGGCAAGGATAATGTCAAGACGCTATGGAGAACAAAGTGAAAAAGAGTCAGATAAAAACCTTGACTTAGGAGATGAAATGGCGGATGTACTGTTTGTTCTTGTTTGTATAGCGAATCAAACAGGGGTGGATCTCGAAGATGCGTTCAAGAAGAATATGAAGAAAAAAACAAATCGAGACCACTCGAGACATATTGAAAATGAAAAGCTAAAATAAATTGAAAGAAGAATTAGAAATAGAAGCAAGGAAATTATTTAAATCAGGGAAATCATTGGTGATTAAAGCTGATTTTTCTCAATATTTCGAGTTGCTTCAGCAGCTTATCATTGATGAAATACCTGAGCCACGTGAGGGGTCCCCAAGAGGTATTATTCTGTTTTCGGAGGATCAATTGGCAAGAGATTTCGGAGATTATATTGAAGCGTCCTTTAAGAAACATGACCTTACCTCTGATCTGATCATCGAAAAAGGACTTCGAATAAGACAACGAAATGATTTATATTTTGGAACAGAACTTATAATTGGTACTCCGAAAAGATTATGCGAACTCTATTATCAGAATGGGTTTAACATTGGAGAGCTTAAGTTTTTTATGGTTATAGACATAAATATTATATTTAAAAAAGGTCTTAGAGGTTATGTAAGTCGAATCTCTGAAAGTCTACCTAAATGTAAAAAAGTAATTTTTGAGAGCGCTGGTAAAGAAGATGTGGTAAAAGCTTATTATTCGGAGTTCATTTTTCCCATTAAACGATTATCTGAATAAAATTTCACTAAATAAGATCAAAAGCGCTTACAAATACAGGCCTTTTTTCTGAATATGGGGTTTTGTGATTTCTGGTTGCTATGGCCACTTTTTTCTCACCGAGAATTTTATCCAATAGCCCCCATTTTATTTTTTTGCTTTGCCCTTTATAAATGTCTTTATTTGGATCTATAAACCACATTAAGGAATTGACCCCGAACAAATGTAGTGCACCATCAAATAGACTTTCGATATCTTTAGGAGAGTTGTTTTTTGAAAGCACTACATCAGGAACCAGAAAAAAATGATTCTTCGGGTTGATGAGTCTGTTCAAAAAAGGAATGAACGGTAAGATTTTTACAAGAAAAGAACCGTATCTCCCCGGCAAGCTTATTATTCGCCAATGTACCTTTGAGAATTTTGCGCATGCAATCATAACGCCTTTATGGTCATTTAGAACAAGGTATGGGCCTTTTTTGATGTGAGCTTCATGATAAAACTCATCCGTTCCGTAAGCGTCTTTTATTTCCACTGAAATCGATTCCCAATCGTCTATAAGAGAGATGTTTTGATTCTTTTTTGGATTGATTCGACTGTATGTTCTTGAAACAATATCTGAATAATTTTCAAACCCAAACCGTTCACTAAATAAGCGGCTTCGATCATTATCATAATCGATATAGGCATATAACGGCAGTGATGGTTTATTGGATATTAAATCCTGAAATATCTGAGATATTTCTTTTTCAAATCGGGAAGGTTTTGGTTTCGATGATTTTTTTTTATTACCCCGACTCTGAAATGCGCTGGCAAACGCAAAATACCGAAGATAATAGCCCTTTTCCCTTACGCAGAAGGTGATGTTTGCTATCAATCGATTGTTTCTTTCTAAAGAAAACGATAAGGGGTTATCTGCTTGTTTGATGCGTTCTTTAATGTCTAAATGAACATATTTAGCACCATTTGTGCCTAGCTCTACACCGGATAATAATTCAATTAAATTTTCGGAAATTGTGTCGGAGGAAACCAGCTTCATAAAACTGATAATTTCGACTAATCAGCCTTTAATACACTGATGTCTTTAACGGCGTAAGCTATTTTCAGTGCCTCTACTTCCTGAAGGGCTTTTCTAACAGAAAAGAGTAACCCTGAAGGTGCATCTCCATCGGCCTTAATACACGTGATTACGGCTTCTATAGGAGCATTCATTCTTGCTGGCTTTGAGTCAAATTTATCCATTTTCCATGTACCAACTACATTTGCGTCATACAAGCCATCAGGTACTGGATTGGTTAATACATTATCTAACGATAATGCAAAGCCACTCTCAAAAGCGGCGGCTCTACTTGGATTCCTTGGTTTACCAATGTATACAAAGTCAATCTCAGATCTTTGCTTGTAAGGCGTTAAGTCTTCTGTTTCGGTTCCATCTGGTGCAAGATACTGAACTGTTGGATCTGTTTCCTTGGTCGTAGTAGCAACCATGAAAAAAAAGAGTAGCATAAATACAATATCCGGCAAAGAAGCTGTATTCATTGCGGGTGCCGATCGTCCTTCTACTTTTTTAAACTTAGACATGGTTTAGTTTTTCGGTTCTACTTCAATAATTTTACCAGGATACAACACCTTGATCAAATCAAGCTTGGGTTTGTCCTCTAAATTGTCATCCGGGTTTTGATTGTATCTGAATCTCATGTGTGTATAAGATTCATTAAATATTTCCTTGCACTTTTTATTTCTTAAAACATTTAAAGCTTCCTCAATTTCATTGTGAATTTTCGTATAAATGGAATACTTGGTATCTTTTTGAACGACAATTTTTATGTGTGCTTGTTTGTCTATTTCTCGTAGCTCAGTTATACCCGTTTCTCTAGACAGCAACTGTATCGCCTCTCTTTTTTTGTTCCACTCGTCTTGAGCAGATACAAGATAATCATATCTGATTTTGTCGGCGACTTC
>JABJEE010000264.1 GCA_018665005.1 Flavobacteriales bacterium | reverse complement strand
AATGCGTCAATTTGTTTATGTTCAGCTGCTTATTTTGGTGCGAATGTTGATTTAAAGAAAGGGTATTTACCTGATTTGGCAATGAGAATGGAGTCTTATGAGGGAATTGAAAATACCACTATAATAAATGATACTTATTCATTGGATTTAGAGTCATTAAAGTCATCACTCCATTACCTCAATTCTTTGGCAAATACCAAAAAGAAAATAGTCCTTCTTCCTAAAGATGGTATTGAAAACAAACAAGAAGCCCTTGACGAGATGAGTCAAAATGGAGTTGATGAATATCATTTTATTGACTCAATCAAAGATGTTGATTTTCCAATCAAGGATGCTGTGATTTTAGTTAAGGGAGGCAAGACCTCAACAATGAATAAAATTGCTGGACAATTAAAATTGAAGCATCATCGAACAAAAATTGAAATTGATTTAAGCGCAATAAGAAAAAACATACATCTCATTAAAGACAAAATGTCTACAGATACAAAATGTTTAATTATGGTGAAAGCCAACGCGTATGGAACGGGGCTTGTTCGCATAGGACAGTACATTGAGCAGTTAGGTGCCGATTATCTAGGCGTAGCATATACGGATGAAGGTGTAGCTCTTAGAACGAACGGTGTAAAGTGCCCTATTTTAGTCATGAATGCTGGTGTAGACGATTTTCAGGAGTGTATTGATTACCATTTAGAACCGTCTATTTATTCCTTAAATATTCTTGATGAATTCATTAAGATTTTAATTTCAAATGAGGAGAAAGGATTCCCAATTCATCTTAAAATAGATACAGGAATGAAGCGCTTGGGTATTGATTCAAGTGAGTTAGAACATTTTATTACGGTTCTAAATTCTCAGCCAGAAATCAGTCTAAAAGGAGTGTATTCACATTTTGCAGAATCAAACAATGTTAAAAATCCTGAATTCACAAAGGGACAGCTATCATCGTTTCTAAAAACCTGTTCCATTCTTCAAGAACGTATTTCAGATTCATTTATTCGGCATATTAGTAACTCTGATGCAACATTAAATTATCCGGAAAGTCAACTTGACATGGTTCGGCTTGGTCTTGTCACCTACGGTATTTCTGAAAACTCAAACCTCAACAAAGAATTGACTCCTGTAATTACCTGGTCAAGTCAGGTGGCTCAAATCAAGTCAGTTAGTAAAGGAGAAAGTATTGGCTATGGACGATTATTTCGATCAGAGAAAGAAATGCAGATTGCCATTGTGCCTGTTGGTTATGCAGATGGATTTCGAAGATCTTTAGGTAATGGAAAGGGTAGTGTAATTATAGAAGGTCAGAAGTTTTATACCATTGGAAATATATGTATGGATATGATTATGATTGACATTACGGATTCACTTGTTAAGGAAGGTGATTTGGTTGAAATTATTGGTCCAAACCAAAGTTTGACCCAGGTATCAGAGTTGCTGGACACCATTCCATATGAGGTACTTACCTCTCTTTCCAAAAGAGTCCATCGGAATTATATATTATCTTAACCATTAAACTTGTAACTTTAACAGTCAGTAGTTTGTTTAAATTATAAACGCCAATTAATCTTATGTATCATGAAACTATTTCTTCTATTATTTTTTAGCTGTTTGTTTTTGCTTTCTAATAGTGCCATGGCTCAATCCTCGCCTAAGGATACCAGTTTAAGGGTGGTTGAAAAGCATGACGGCACAAAGTATATTGCAAAAATCATAAGCGATGATGGCCGTGAATTGCTTTTGGAAACAGAAGCTTTGGGTAAGCTTTACCTCTTAAAGTCAGAGGTGAGAAGAATATCTAAAATAGATGATGTAGGTGAAATAAAAAACGGTGAATTACGAGAAGAGAGCCCTTTTTCTACCCGATATGCATTCACCAATAATGCTTTGCCAATCAAGAAAAATGAACATTATGCTATGGTCAATCTTTTTGGTCCAGAAATTCATTTTGCAGTAACGGATCGTTTAAATGTTGGAGTTATGACCACTTGGATTGGTAGCCCTTTTGTTGTTGTCGGAAAATTCACTATTCCTACATATAATGAAAAGGTGAATTTTTCCATTGGAACCATGTTGGGTACAAGTGGTTATTTAAATCAATTCAGAGGTTACGGAGGACTACACTGGGGGACCCTTACTTATGGAGATAGGAAAAACAACATCAGTTTTTCAGCAGGGTTCGGCTATTTTAATTCTGGAGATAATAGATTTAATTATGAGCCCGGTGTATATGTTGGTGAATCAACTACATATACCAATCCTGATGGATCAACAAGTACGAATTATAATTATCCAGACGTACCTTACACTTCTGTGCCAAACCTGATTAAAGCTCCAATTTTTTCTGTTGCCGGTATTTTTCAAGTAACCAATAAGGCCAGTTTCTTTTTTGATTCTATGTTGGCTTTAGGAGAACATAGTCGAAACACTAGGACTACCACCGGAGGAAATTACGATTGGGACCCCGTTACGGGAACATATTTGAATCCTACACCTGTTACAATAACTGTCACTGAACCAGAACAATTTTCAATGGTTGCTCTTTATATCATGCCAGGAATGCGCTTTCAGAAAAATGAGAATAGAGCATTTCAGATTGCAGTTGCAGGTGTTTCTGTTTGGCAAGAAGGTGATAATTTCACTTTCCCCTTACCCATGATGTCTTGGTTCTTTAAATTTTAGAACCTTGTCTCGGTTTTATTGTTTCAATAACATGATAAATCTTATTTTTGTATAAACACACTTGAACATGAACAAGAGAATAGAATCCGCACTTAACGATCAGATTAAAAAAGAAGCATCGTCTTCCCAATATTATCTTTCCATGGCTTCATGGGCCGAAACCAATGGTTTAAACGGAACAGCAAGTTTTATGTACACCCATTCAGATGAAGAAAGGTTTCACATGCTGAAGTTGGTCAAGTTTGTTAACGAGAGAGGTGGAAGAGCTCTTGTTCCTCAGTTAGAGGCACCCCCAAAGGATTTTAAGAATCTCAAGAATGTTTTTGAATCCTTGTTAGAGCATGAGATAGGTGTAACTGAAAGCATAAACAATCTTGTTGATATTTGTCTTCAAGAGAAAGATTACACCACACACAACTTTGTTCAATGGTATGTTTCCGAGCAACTTGAAGAAGAAGCCCTAGCCAGAACTATTTTGGATAAATTGAATTTAATTGGAACAGATGCAGGAGGAATGTATATGTTCGATCGAGATCTTGAAAACTCATTGATACAAGCAAATACTGAGGGTGGACCAGAAGCTCAATAGACTATTTTGTGAATAAATTTATTTTTCTTTTTTGCCTTTTGTCCTTTTCAGTAAGGTCCCAGGATTTTCGTTTTAACAATTACAACATAAACGACGGTCTTTCACAGAGTAGTGTAAATACAATAATTCAGGATGATGTTGGAGGTCTGTGGATTGGAACTCAGGATGGCCTCAATCGTTTTGATGGCAAGTCTTTTGAGATTTTCAACCCTGATGAAACTGAGGGCATAGAAAGCCCTTACATTCAATCTTCAGTAAAAACCGATGATCAGAAAATATGGTTTGGTTCAAGAAATGGTTTGACTTTATACAATCCAACAACTGAAAAATTTCAAACCTTCACCATAGACAAAAAGAAGATTTTTGACATTCAGGATATTTCTATAGCAAAATCAAAAGAATTTTTTATTGCTACACTTGGTTATGGTATTGTAAAGTTTAATCCATCAAATAATAAATTCACCATTATAGACTGGCCTGACGGCGCAAAAAAAATCAGTTTAATTTCTTGCTTGAAAGAAGGATCACTTTTGGTATACACGGAGGATGAAAAGTTGTACCAGTACAATCCCAAAACATTGGAATCTATTCAGATTCCGACATCCAATTTAGGTTATGACGATTTCTCAATTCTGAGAATCAGACAAACGGAAAATGGTAAAATTTTATTAGGAACAACTCACGGTATATATCAATACAATCAAAGCAATAAGAACATTCAAAGAGATTTTCAATTCAACGAAGTTCTTAAAGAGTTGTCCATAAAAGACTTAATTTATTCTGATAACAAGTGGTTTTTTGCTACTGCAGCAAGCGGTTTATATACCTTAAATGAAGAGGGCGAGCTATTCAATAGTACTCAAGATTTGTTTCAAAAGAGTGCCTTGATGTATGATAAGTTATCGGTTTTATATGAGGACTTAAATGGACATGTTTGGATCGGTAACGATAGAGGGGTGTCGAGTTTTGATCCCGATTATACCGGATTTATGGGGGTGGGTCCTGGATCTAACTTGAAGAAATCACTTCCTTCTCAAAATGTTTGGAGCTTTTGTGAGGACGAATCTGCGCGTTATTTATATGTAGGAACGGATCTTGGTATTTCGCGATTGGATAAAAATTCAGGAATTTTTAGTCATTTGAATCGATGGAAAACGGGTAGTTCGGGTAGTTCAAAGCAACAATTTACGGTGATGTCCAGCTATTGTATAAGTGAAGACACCCTATTAGTAGGTTTTGAGGATGGCCTTTTCAAGCTTATAATTTCATCAGATTCGGTATACAGATACGAAAGAGTCAACTATGTGGAGAAAAAGATGTTGGCAGAGTTTAATAGGGTTTATCGTATAAAAAAAGACGAGAAAAACGCTTATTTTTTATCCACTAAAGGGGGAGTGATTCATTATGATTTGAAGACCCAAAAAAGACAAGTTTTTTCACATAAAAGAGCCAATCCAAAAGGAACGATTACCAATGGGTTTTGTAGGGTGGCCTATAAAGATAGAAAGGGTAATTTTTGGTTTGCAACCACTGAAGGGTTGAATATTCTTTCCAAGAAAAATGGTAAGTATTCGATTTCTCCGCATAGTATGAATGGTCAAATTTTAAAGGCTTCAAAAAATCAAATCACTACCATCTGTGACGATGAAAAGGGCAATTTATATTTGGGAACATTTGGCTCTGGTATTCTCTATTTAAATCTCAATAGTAGAACCATTGATATTATTAATAAAAAGAAAGGACTCCCAAATAATGTATTGTATGGTTTAATAAAGAAGGACAATAAATTATGGATGAGCACCAATAGAGGAATTGCCTCCTACGATATAAAAACCAATGAAATAAGCTCTTATAAAGAGGTGAATGGTCTTGTGAGTAATGAGTTCAATACAAATGCTTATTTGAACTCAAAGACGGGTTATTTATATTTTGGATCAATCTACGGGTACAATTTTTTCAAACCAGAAGATCTTAGTAATAAGGATTCGAATATAGAAGTGATTATCACAAAATTCAAGCTGAATGATGGTTGGCTCAAACCGGGAGATCAAGGCTCTCCTCTTAACCAAGTGATTTCACAAACCAAAAACTTGGTTCTTTCTTATGATCAAAGAAGCTTTACCATTCGTTTTCAAACAAGTGATTTACTACACCCAAGATTAACAAATTATAAATATGAGTTGGTAGGTTCGGGAGCCGGAGAACAACTTCTTGGAGAACAAAACGAACTGACCTTTAACTCTCTTTCCCCGGGAGATTACACAATCAAAATTTATGCGCGTATAGGAGATGGCCCTTGGAGTTCAAACCCCACAACACTTCATGTTTCAATAGAGCCCCCTTATTGGTTGACTTGGTGGTTTTGGACAATCGCAGCCTTACTCATAACCATTATTGCCTTTGTGATTTTTAGAAGAAGAATTGAATCAGAAAGAAGAGAGCAAGTTAAGCTCGAAGTCAAGGTAACTGAAAGGACAAAGGAAATACGTGAACAGAGCAAGCAAATTGAAGAACAGAGTCGATTGATTGAAGATGAAAAAGACAAGGTTATCAAACAACAAAAGCTTCTTCAGGTAGAGAAAGATAATGCAGAAAGGTGGCTTTCAAATGCACTTCCAGAAGAAGTGGTTCGAGAATTAAAAGTCAATGGAACGGTCGAAGTTAACTCCTTTAAGGTTGTATCTGTTATGTTTACAGATGTTGTGGGTTTTACCAAAATATCACAGAAAATCAAACCAGGCAGACTTGTTCATCGATTAGATGTTCTTTTTAGAAAATTTGATGAGGTTATACAAAACAATGATTTAGAAAAAATTAAAACCATTGGGGATGCCTACATGTGTGCGGGGGGAATCCCAATAGAAAACTCTACCAATCCTATGAACGCTTGTATCGCTGCTCTTCAGATTCAAGACTACATGTCAAAACTCAAATTTGATGCGATTGCAAACCATAAGGATTATTGGGAAATCCGACTTGGAATAAATACAGGGCCAGTTACTGCAGGTATTATTGGAGATTTAAAAATGGCATATGATGTTTGGGGTTCTACAGTTAATGAGGCACAACAAATGGAAAAACTGGGAGAGCCTGGTCAAGTTACAGTTACTGGCAGCACATTTAACTACATAGAACCTTATTTTGAGTGTGACTTTTTGGGTAAGGTTACGACGAAAGGCAATGTTGATGTTGACATGTACAGCGTGAAGCATATAAAAAATGAGTTGTCTGTAAGAGGGAAAGGAATCGTTCCCAACAAAAAATTTAGTGAAATTGTACAGCTTCATCATTTTAGTTCAATTAAATACTATAAAACGGAACACTTTGTACTTGACCACCTTAAAAAGGGACTATCCAATAAGTTGTTGTATCATTCTGTCAATCATTCCATTGATGTTGTGCAGGCTGTAGAAAGAATTGCCTTGTTAGAAGGGGTAACAGATGAAGGTTTGTTTTTACTAAAAACTGCTGCTATACTTCATGATGCTGGATTTGTTGAGCAATATGAGAACAATGAAAGTATTGGTGCTCAGATGGCAGCGGAATGGCTACCAAAATACGGATATACTGACCAGCATATTAAGACCATAGTTGAGCTTATTCATGTAACTGAAATTCCTCACAGGCCGATAAATAAGTTACAGGAAATCATCTGTGATGCTGACTTAGATTATTTGGGCAGGGATGATTTTAGCGAAATATCAGATCGACTCAGAAGAGAGCTTCGAGGAATGAAAAAAATTGATAGTGATCGGAAGTGGGATGAAATCCAAATCAAGTTTCTAAAAAGTCATCAATATTTCACGAAAACATCTATTAACGCCAGGAGAAAGAAGAAAATGGAAAATTTAAAAGGAGTTATTTCCCGCCTCGAAAAAAACAAATACAAGGATTAAATTTCCTGACAAAGCTCAATGAGTATTCCGTTTGTTGATTTTGGGTGCAAAAAAGCAATTCTCTTGTTATCTGCACCTTGTTTTGGAGACGAATGAATGAATTTAAATCCTTCTGATTCTAAACGAGTAATTTCTTCTTCAATATTGTCAACATCAAAAGCCAAATGATGAAACCCGGAACGATGCTTATTGAGGAATTTAGCAATAGCGGAGTTTTGATGAGTAGCTTCTACCAGTTCAATTTTAGATTCGCCAATATGAATAAATGCGGTTTTTACAAATTCAGACTCAACAATTTCAGTTTTATAAGATTTGCTGTCTAATAAAGATTCAAATACAGGAAGAGATTCCTTAATTGATTCAACGGCGATCCCAAGGTGTTCAATTTTTTTAATCATCTAGTTTACTTTTATAAACTTTTCAGTTTTATTGTCATAGTTGATGTAATAAATACCATTTACTATGTTTTTACAATCAACCTGATTGGAATAACCTACTTTTAGTAAATTGCCAAAAGCATCCCAAACCTCGAATCGAGTTTTTGATTTTTTGTTATTCGAATAGAAATAAAGATAGTCCCTGACACTAGAAGGCCCGACAGTAAGATCATCCATTTTAGAGGTGTATTCTAGAGATTCTGAAGATCGATTATTTCCTGTGTTGTCAATTTGTGATATTCGAATCTTATTTATGCCAGAATGTAAGGGCAGCTGGTAACTGTATGAATTTATTTTATTACCGCCTTTACCTCGAACCTGACCCACACTGATCCAATTGCCCCATTTGAATTTTTCAACTTGAAAGTCAAGGACACCATCTTCATTTTTTGTTGTCCATTTTAGGTTTTCGCTATCGTCTATAAATAAATCAACGATTTCAAAGCTGCTTTTAGGCAATAATGATTCAGGATTTAAGAAGCGAGGGGTACATCCGTCAAAATGCTCAATAACCACAAAAACATCATCCCCATTCTTTAGATCAAAAAGATTAAAATCAATTTCAAAATTTGAAGATTGAATTGACGCAGGAAGAACATCACCATTTACAGTGACTTTTATTACACAATAACCAAAACCATCATTTTGCTGTGGGTTATTAACATAAATGTTTTTTCCTTGATACGTACCTTCTGTGGACAATAATTTGTATTGACCAGAACCAATAAAGGGAAGTAAAAGAAAAGATAAAATCAGGATCTTCATGTATTGTTCGCGTTTCTACCTATTTGCTATTTTTAAATACAAATGAAAGACCAAGATAGCATAAAATAGACATTTAAATGTATTTTTGTATCATGACCTTTGATGTCTTAAAATCTTTACATATTATTTTTGTTGTGAGCTGGTTTGCCGGACTTTTCTATATGGTCCGACTATTCATTTATCACACTGAAGCACAATTAAAGGAAGAAAGAGAGAAGCAGATACTTTCTAATCAGTTTCAAATCATGGAAAAGAAATTGTGGTGGGTGATTACAACACCTGCGATGATTCTCACGGTAGTTTTTGGAACTTGGATGATTATCGAGGATTCTGATTATTATTTAAGTCAAGGTTGGATGCACATTAAATTGGCCTTTGTTTTTTTGTTACTCATCTACCATTTCCTCACTCAAAAGATCATGTTTCAGATGATGAGTGGTTCTTTTAAATTCACGAGCACACAATTAAGGCTTTGGAACGAATTGGCCACGTTTTTTTTAGTGTCAATCGTTTTTGTTGTAGTGATGAAAAGTAGTTTAAATTGGATCTATGGAATCATCGGCTTTTTTTCCTTCGGTATATTATTGATGCTAGCGGTTAAAATTATCAACAGACTTAGGTCTTAAGCCTTCTTTTTTGTTAAAAAAAATGTCTTGTTACTTGTAAAAGTTTAGTTATCTTTGCCCCAAATTTTAGAAAATCATTTCAAAGGTGGAGAGAGTGGTAAAATATTTTGGGTTAGCGTTTCTTATCGCTTTGTTTTCATTCCAAGCAATTGCAAGTGAGGCAGATGTTGCTCATGAGGCAGAAGAAGAATTTAACGTGAGTGAAATGATTATGCACCACGTAAAGGATGCACATGAATGGCATTTATGGGGTCCTGAGCACGGAGGGACTACAATTTATTTACCAGTAATTCTAAAAACCAAGGATGGTATAAAGACGTTTTCGTCATCTCATTTTTATCATGGCGATATTATTCACGATGGTGAAAATCATTATTTTAAAGGAGAGGGACCAGCAGAAGGCTTAGCCATGTTTCATGAGAAAATATATGAGCTAGACAGTAAAGGTAAACTTCACTTTGAAAACGGACACGTTCATGGAAATGTAAAACCCATAGATTTTTCAATTACCAAGAATGTGACGTCACTTTTTATAGGATCGTTTATCATTTTTATGATGATGTTCTCTTGTGCACGATATTACAAAAGAAACGGAGCAGTTGCTCCTAAAGGACTTGCCAAATTTATGGAGCCCTTGATAGTTTTTGTTCAGGATGAGATTGCAAAGTCACATATCAACGAAAAGAATTACAAAAGATTTGTTCCCTATTTATTAACCATCTTCTTTTTTATTTGGATCAATAACCTTTTGGGATTGATTCCGATTTTCCCTGGAAGTGCGAATTTAACGGGAAACATTACCATTACTTTATTTCTTGCGACACTTACCTTGATTCTTACCTTGGTGAATGGAAATAAAAACTACTGGAGCCACATATTTGCCCCTCCAGGAGTTCCTAAAGCCTTATTGCCTATTATGATTCCAATTGAAATTGTTGGAATATTTACAAAGCCTTTTGCATTAATGATTCGTTTGTTTGCGAATATTACTGCAGGTCATATTGTTATTTTAGCTTTGATTTCACTCATCTTTATAAATAAGCACGAAGCTTGGGGAGCACTTTCAGTTCCTATGGCATTATTTATATCTGTATTGGAATTATTGGTAGCTGCTCTTCAAGCGTATTTATTTGCGCTATTATCAGCTTTATTTATAGGTGCCGCAGTTGAAGAGGCGCATCATTAATTAGTAATTTTTAAAATCTATATAGTTATGTGGGGAAGTATAGCCGCAATTGGAGCAGGACTTGCAGTATTAGGTGCAGGTATTGGTATTGGACAAATCGGTGGTAAAGCCGTTGAAGGTATCGCTCGAAATCCTGAAGCTTCAGGTAAAATTACAACTACAATGATTATTGCTGCAGCCTTGATTGAGGGTGTTGCACTTTTCGGTGTAGTAGTTGGTCTTTTAGGAGCCCAAGCGTAAATTAATTAATTCCGCTGCTACGGTTGGTAGCGGCGGATTTATTAACGTTTTTAAAAAATTAAAAAATGGATTTAGTAACACCGGATTTAGGATTGTTATTTTGGACGGGAATCGTCTTTTGTTCTTTATTGTTCTTGTTGGCCAAGTTTGCATGGAAACCAATTCTTACTGCAGTAAATGATAGAGAAAAAAGTATTTCCGATGCTCTTGAGCTAGCGGAAAAGACGAGAGAAGAGATGAAGTCTTTAAAGGCTGAAAATGACCAAATCTTGAAGCAAGCAAAAGCTGAAAGAGATGAAATTTTGAAAGATGCAAAATCAACTGCTACTTCAATGATTGATGATGCAAAGAATAAGTCGAAGGAAGAGGCTCAAAAAATTGTAGATGCTGCAAAAGATTCAATTCGTTCTGAAAAAGCGGCTGCAATGGCTGAGTTAAAAACACATGTTGCTGCGTTGTCGTTAGAGATTGCAGAAAAAGTAGTGAGAACTGAATTGTCTTCCGATGAAAAACAAAAAGCATTGGCAAATAATTTGGCATCTGATATTAATATGAATTAATTATGAAATCTACGAAGTCAGCTATTCGATACGCAAAAGCTCTGTTAGAATTATCTATAGAGAATTCTAATCTGGATGAGGTTTCTTCAGATATGAAGCGAATTGTGGAGTCTTCAAATGAGACCAATGACTTTAAAGTGTTTTTGAGTTCTCCTGTAATTAAGTCAGATAAAAAAATTGAAGTATTAAAAGTTCTGTTTGTTGGTTTTGAAAAACTGACAAGCTCTTTTATTGATTTAATAACAAAAAACAAGAGAGAATATCTTCTTGTTGAGATTGCAGAGGCTTACTTGTACTTGTTAAAAAAGTATCAGAAAATCGTTCCTGTCTCTATCACAAGCGCTCGTAAACTTGAGAAAGAAACATTGAATCAGATACTCGATAAAATGAAATCCCACGTTGAAGGAGATTTCGAGGTTACAGAAGAAGTTGATGAATCCTTAATTGGAGGGTTCATTGTTAGATTGGATGACAAACAAATAGATGCATCTGTTTTGACACAGTTAAATAGAATGAAACAAGAATTGGCTAATTAAAAAAATAAAATAAATTAAAATGGCAGATATTAAACCAGCAGAAGTTTCAGCGATTTTGAGAGAACAACTCTCAGGATTTAGATCTGAAGCAGAATTGCAAGAAGTCGGAACAGTACTTCAAGTTGGAGATGGTATTGCTCGTATTTATGGACTCACTGGAGTTCAATACGGTGAATTGATCGAGTTTGATGGTGGAATGCAAGGAATCGCATTGAATCTTGAAGAAGACAATGTAGGTGCTGTACTACTTGGTAAATCCTCAAGTATTAAAGAAGGTGATACAGTTAGAAGACTCGGTAAAATTGCTTCTGTAGAAGTAGGAGAAGGTATGGTTGGTCGAGTAGTTGATACATTAGGTATGCCTATTGATGGTAAAGGTCCTATTGAAGGAGAATTGCACAATATGCCTATTGAAAGAAAAGCGCCAGGTGTGATTTTTAGACAGCCAGTAAATGAACCACTTCAAACAGGAATTAAGGCAGTTGATTCTATGATTCCAATTGGAAGAGGTCAAAGAGAGCTTATAATCGGTGACCGTCAAACGGGTAAAACTACTGTAGCGATTGATACAATCATCAATCAAAGAGAATTTTATGATAGAGGTGAGCCTGTTTACTGTATCTATGTAGCTATTGGTCAAAAAGGATCAACAGTGGCAGGTATTGTAAAAAAGCTAGAAGATGCGGGAGCGATGGCCTACACAACGATAGTTGCATCTAACGCTTCTGATGCTGCACCAATGCAGTTTTATGCACCAATGACTGGGGCAGCGATTGGTGAGTTCTTTAGAGATACAGGACGACCAGCTTTGATCATATATGATGATTTATCAAAACAAGCCGTTGCTTACCGTGAGGTTTCACTTCTTTTAAGAAGACCTCCAGGTCGTGAAGCATATCCTGGTGATGTATTCTACCTTCACTCTAGATTATTAGAGAGAGCCGCTAAGGTTATTGCTGATGACAATATTGCAAAGCAAATGAATGATCTTCCAGAATCATTAAAATCAAAAGTAAAAGGCGGGGGTTCTTTAACAGCTCTTCCTATTATTGAAACTCAGGCAGGTGATGTCTCTGCATATATTCCTACAAATGTGATTTCGATTACTGATGGTCAGATTTTCTTGGAGTCAGATTTATTTAACTCTGGAATTCGTCCAGCAATTAACGTAGGTATTTCTGTATCTCGTGTTGGAGGTTCTGCACAGATTAAATCGATGAAGAAAGTTGCCGGTACTTTAAAGCTTGATCAGGCACAGTATAGAGAGCTTGAAGCTTTTGCTAAATTCGGTTCTGACTTAGATGCTGCAACAAAATCAGTCTTGGATAAAGGTGCACGTAATGTAGAGATTTTAAAGCAACGTGAGGGAGATCCATTTACTGTAGAAAGACAAGTCGCTATTATTTATGTAGGGACGAAAGGATTAATTCAAAATGTGCCGATCAATAAAGTAAAGGAATTTGAAAAAGAATATTTGGATTTCTTAGAGGCTAAACATTCAGATGTAATGGCGTCATTAAAGGCTGGTAAATATACAGACGAGAACACTTCTGTACTTGAAAAAGTAGCGAAGGAATTAGCAAGTAAATATTAGAATCTATTTTTGAAAGAGCATAGTTTATGGCAAACTTAAAAGAAATACGAAATCGAATTTCATCTGTTGGATCGACAATGCAGATCACCTCTGCAATGAAGATGGTTTCTGCTGCAAAACTGAAAAGAGCGCAGGATGCCATAACTCAAATGAGACCCTATGCTTCAAAACTCAAAGATATACTAACCAATCTGAGCGCGACATTAGACCTTTCTGATAATGCCTATTCGGAGGTTCGTGAGGGCGGGAAAGTTTTAATCGTTGGCGTAACCTCTAATCGAGGTTTGTGTGGAGGTTTTAACAATAACGTGATCAAGAGGGTTAATGAATTAATCGCTACCGATTACAGTGGAGATGATGTTCACGTTTTATGTTTGGGTAAAAAAATCCGAGATGTAATTAAGAGAACAGATTATTATTATACGAATGAATATCTCGAGTCTCGTGAAGATGTTTATGCCGATTTGACATTCGATAATGTATCGGAAATTGGAGGGGAGCTTATGCGTTTATATAAGACAGGTGAGTTCTCTAAAATATGTGTGGTTTATAATCGTTTTGTTAACGCTGCAACACAAAAAGTTGAGACGGAACAGTTTTTGCCAGTACAAGCACCAGAGTCAGAAGAAAGTGCGCAAACAGGAGATTATATATTTGAACCTTCTAAAGAAGAAATCGTTGATGATTTGATTCCTAAGTCTCTTAAAGTTCAGCTTTTTAAAGCCATTTTAGATTCGAATGCTGCAGAACATGGTGCACGTATGACGGCGATGCATAAAGCCACAGATAACGCAAATGAATTGCAGAAAACATTAAAGTTGAGTTACAATAAAGCAAGACAAGCTGCAATCACAAACGAAATTTTAGAGATTGTTGGTGGTGCGGAAGCTTTGAATGCTTAAATTAGTAGAAAACTCTTCTATGGAATCCACTATTAAAGTACTTATTGTTGATGATCATAAACTCATTAGTGAAGCATGGTCTTCGTTATTGAAGGATGCACCAGATATTCAAGTAATTGGAACGGCGGATAATGTTGATGATGCTTACGACATGTCTTTACAACACAAGCCAGAAATCGTTTTAATGGATATTAATCTAGGAGCGGGTAGTGGGTTTGACGCAACAGAAAAGATTAACAATAGTCTGCCTAAAACAAGAGTAATTGGATTATCACTACATGATGATATCACTTACGTCAAAAAGTTTTTATCTATTGGTGCAAAAGGTTACTTAACAAAAAACACATCAAAAAGTGAGCTTATAGAAGCCATACACTCAGTTTTTAAGGGAGAAACATTTATTGCAGCGGATATCAAAGATCGATATTTTACTTCTTTATTAAATGTTGATCCTGCCGAGGCGAAGAAAGAGCTTACCATGAAAGAAATTGAGATTGTAAAACATATTGCTCAGGGTCTTACCTCAAAAGAAATTGCTGAGAAGTTGTTTATCTCTCATCGAACCGTTGAAACCCATCGTCACAATATTCTTAAAAAATTGCAAATGCCAAATTCTGCACAATTAAGTAGTTGGGCAAAAGATAAGGGTTACGTATAGTTCCAATAGTAAATAAGTATTCAATTTATCGTTTCAAAGTTAGCTCATGAAGTACTTTGTGCTTTTTTTAGTTTTGATTTTGGCTTCCTGCGGTAAGGATGATCTGGAGACATTAGAAGTCAGCCCCATAAGTCATTCTTTTTTTATAGCAGGTCATACCTACGGCTCCCCAGGAGTTGATAATGAAGGACTCCATCCTGCCTTTAAAAATAAATTTAATCTTATTCAAAATGATGAAAGTGTCGACTTTGGAATATTAACCGGTGATATTGTCATTACTGGTACCGAACAAAATTGGAATGAAGTAGATGTTGATCTAAATGAATTAGGGCTCCCTGTGTATTTTGCAGCTGGGAATCATGATATGACAGATAGAGCACTTTTTGAGTCGAGGTACGGTCAAACCTACTATAGTTTTGTTCATCAATCAGATCTTTTTATTATTCTTGACCCAAATATTGATGAATGGAATATTTCTGGTGATCAATTGCAGTTCCTTCAGGGTGTTTTAAATGATGAGGTTCAGAATATAAACAACATTTTTGTGTTTTTTCATCAGCTATTGTGGTGGGAGCCTAATAATATATATCAAAACGTTTCACTGAACTCTCTTGCTGGAAGAGCTGATACTATTAATTTTTGGAATGAAATAGAACCCCTTTTTAATGGTTTATCTAAGCCTGTTCATATGTTTGCTGGTGATGTTGGTGCCTTTAACACGGGAAGCGAATTTATGTATCATAAATATGACAATATCACACTGATTGCAAGTGGTATGGGAGGTAACGTTCGAGATAATTTTATAATTATCGATGTGCATGAAGATGCATCAGTAAGCTATAGATTGATCGCGTTGAATGCGTCGAATGATTTTGCCCTTGGAGACTTATTGGATTATGAATTGCCCTAACGTATAATACGATTATGTTTAGCTCCAGCAGAGTTTTCTTGTGGAAAAAAGATTATATAGAGTCGGATTGAATACAGGAGTACATTACTCATTTGGAATAAAATAATAGATCAACATTAATCAAAAAGAGGCTTTGTTTGTTGTAATGACATATGCAAACTCATACAATTGATCGTAAATACAATTTCCCCACCGATTGGAATTCTATTCAAGATCGAATCCAGTCCATTGATCCTATTAAATACGCTGCGACGCGTAATTTTGAGAATGGTGCGTTAACCTTATTGGGGCCTTACATCTCTAGAGGGGTACTTTCGTCAAAGTTTGTTTTCGACCATATAAAGTCCTTGGATTTGGAATGGAAATCAACTGAAAAACTTATTCAAGAATTGGCTTGGAGGGATTATTGGCAGCAGGTTTGGGTGGCAAAGCATAGAGAAATTGAGTCAGATCTTAATTTTGAGCAAAAAGAGGTTCTTCACTCAGGAATGCCCCAGGCAATTGTTGAGGCAAAAACAGGCATTGAAGTCATTGATGCGGCAATAGAAAATTTTTATAAGACCGGTTACTTGCATAACCATATGCGCATGTATGTTGCAGCAATATGTTGTAATATTGGAAAGTACCACTGGAGTGCACCAGCCAATTGGATGTATGCAAACCTACTTGATGGTGATTTGGCAAGCAATCATCTAAGCTGGCAATGGGTAGCCGGCACGTTTTCCAATCGAAAATATGTTGCAAATCAAGAGAACATCAATAAGTACTTTAACAGCGCCCAACGCAATACTTTTTTGGATGTCCCTTATGAAGCATTTAACAATATGGAAGTGCCAGATCTATTGCTGCAAAATTCAAATTATCAAGTTGAGATTCGTTTTCCTGAATCTGTTGAGACTAAGGATTTGTTTCGTAAGAAAACATTGATTTACAATTATTACAACTTAGACCCCATGTGGCATGTGGGAGAAGACGTTCAACGTATATTCTTGATTGAGCCGTCTATTTTTGAACGTTATCCAATTTCTCAGAAGTGTTTGGATTTTGCTTTGGCATTGTCACAGAATATCGAGGGCATTAAAATTTATGTAGGTGATTTTAAGGATATCGAATTAAAGATTGATAATAATGATATTCACTATAAAGAGCACCCACTGAATATTCATTATCGAGGTGTACAAGAAGAGCGTGAGTGGATGAGCTCGGTCTCTGGATACTTCCCAGGTTTCTTTAAGTTTTGGAATAAGGCTAAAAAAGAAGTTGCGAGGTGAAAAACAGCATAAATATTGTTTGGTTAAAAAGAGATCTTAGGCTTCAAGATCAAAAGGCTTTTAATGAGGCGGAGCTTTCTGGTTGCCCATACATACCTATATACATTATTGAGCCATCGGCCTTAAATATTGCGGATTATTCTGAACGGCATTTGCAATTTGTGTATCATTCTGTTCAGGACATGAATAAAACACTTGAGTCGTTCAATAGAAAGGTCTATCTGCTATATGGTGAAGCCTTGGCTGTT
>JABJEE010000263.1 GCA_018665005.1 Flavobacteriales bacterium | reverse complement strand
TAATCTATTCCCATCGTCATGGTTGATGTTTTGCGATTACGATTTCCGAAAATAATAGCACTACTGGTATCTACTGGATTACCGAATGACACAGCATACCCTTCACTATTAAATTGAAAACCCTGCCTCCAACTTGGTGTTATGAACAGCTGATCATTTACACGAAATCTGAGTTCTAAATCATAGTCCCATTCCCACCAATTGTCTCTATCCACTGCGACATATCCGACGCCTGCATCTACCGCAACTCTTTTTTGGTAGTTCGAGGAAAACCATGCTCGGTTGTAGGTCCAAATAGGTCGTATGAATTTTTCTCCCCATACTCTAGGTTCGAAGTAGTCATTGCTTTCAGTCATAGACCCGTCAAACATAATCCCTCCCGCATTAAAAGACTTATTCACCATAACCGTACGAAATTCCCAAAAAGTCGCACCATACAAATTTTGTTCGTACAATCTTTCATGAGATACAGAAGCATTGCTTATAAATTTATTGAGGTTCCAAAATTTAGGATTGAAATTTCGGTAAGCCAAATTTATTTCCGTAACTCTACTATTGTTAGCTCGAAGAAATCCCAGGTCATTAGGGTTGTAGGTATCTGATTCTTCATAATATTCCATACTGTATGCGAATGCTCCTCTTTGCTTTCCTGCCTCAATACCCCAAGTATGACCTAAAGAAGTATTTGTTTGATTAAAAATAGCAGATAAAACAGCTTGTCCCTCGATAAAGTAGTCGTTGTTTTTCGAATTTAGCTGCGCATTTATTCCGGTTACATTCGCGTCATAAAAACTACCTTGCCTCCAAACACTTGTATTCGTTAAGGTTACAAAACTGTTATTTTTTAGGTTTTGGTCAAGTACAATTACATTATAATTTGTTAATGGAGAAACGGTGACTTCTCTTTCTTCTCCATTTAGTGAATTCAATGCTGTTCCTTGCTGAGATGCAGTAACCCCGTTAAAAACACCAATTCCAAGTCCGTTTTTTAATCTGCCTGAAACTTTGGTGGCATTATATAGTTTTGGAACACTTGGAACACTTGAGAGCTCTTCATTTTCATTTAATTCATTATTTAAAACGGCTCCTGGCGCTTGAATACCAATTCTTCTGCTGTAAAACAATCCAGACTTTGTGAATAATTCTGTGCCTTCAGTAAAAAACTGTCTATTTTCGTTAAACTGGATTTCAAAAGGGCTAAGATTCAGTACCTGATTGTCAAATACAACCTGCCCAAAGTCAGGAACCAGAGTAACATCTAAAGTAAAGGCCTCGTTAATTCCATACTTGATATCCATACCCCCATTATAGGAGGTGCTTGTTCCATTCTCCTTGGAATGATTAACATATCCTGAGAGATAAGGAATTAAGGCCAGTCTTAAAGGAGGTTCAATGCCTTCTACACCTTTTACTTTTCCACTTTCAAGCAGATAGTTTTCAAGATCCGGGTTTACCGTATACCACGTATTTTCTTCTCGATAACGACTAATGGCCCTCCCGAAATTAATGTTCCAATTTTGTATGTTCTCTTTTGGGAATCTCACAGCGGAGTACGGGATTTTTATTTCAGCAAACCAGCCATTTTCTTTGATTACGGTTTTACTATTCCACACGAGATTTAATAAATCATTAAAATCACCATTGAAAATTTTTGCATCCAATTGAACTCCGACACTGGTTAAACCAAAAAAGAATCCATTTTGATGGTCATTATAGGTATCTAAAAAAATAGCAAAGAGATCTAAATTGGGATTGAAATCATCCCTTGCTGATAATATTCGTGATACAGAGTCTCCAACATCAAAACATTTCACGCCAAAATACAAGGCTTCATCATTGTATAGCATGGCAACCTCCGTAGGTTTTGATGGGCTTTTCCCTGGGATAGGTTTGAGCTGAGTAAATTGACTTTGCCATTTAACCTCATTCCATTCTTTCTCATTGAATTCACCGTCTAAATCTATTACACCATTAATTTTTAATGCATCAATGCCTTTTTGACTAAGCACGCATGACGCGAAAAAGCAAAAGATGAACACAAAACAAACTTTCATTGTGTAAAAGTAACACTTCAAAATCATTCTTAATAGTATGTACCTATTAAACAAATAAAAATTAATTTTGTGTATGAAAGAATATGAAAGTTTGAAAAAACAGTTGGAAGTCTTGGATTTTCCTCATGTATATTTTTTCAAGTTTATAGTACCTAACAAAAATGATAATGTGGCAAAAATTTCTGCTCTATACGATGCAGATACTCAGCTTCAAATGAAACCGTCTTCAAGTGGAAAATTTGTTTCGGTTAGCAATAAGCAAGTAATGCTTTCTGCTGATGACATTATTGAAATTTATAAAAAAGCCTCAAAAATTGAGGGATTAATTGCTCTTTAAAGTATGATAATAGATGTATTAGTAGCTTCATTAATTGTATTGGCCGTGATTATAGCCTACAAATTATTCCTAAAACGACTGAGTAAAGGTCGGGTTGATGCAAATGAATATTGCGTTTTATATACTACTGAAACCTTTGCTGTTAATGGTGAGGTTGAATTTTATTTTCAATGTCCTCGACCGATGAATGTAGATTTTAAAATCTGGACATTAAAAGACGAGGAAACCATTGTTGCCTCTGATCATTACGCTAAAGGAGGACATATTATTCGATATGACACAAACCTTATGGAAAATGGGATCTACACCTTTGGAATAGAAACGGATAGTCAGAAAACTGTGAAGAAATTTGAAATTAAAAATTAAGAATCGTCTCTTTTCTTCTTCTTTTTCAGGTGCTTTATTTTCTTTCTTTTATTACTGATTTTGTACTTCGACTTACTGAACTCATTGTTCTCACCTTTTAAGGTTTCGAATCGTGCAACTACTCCAATACTGTGTTGCATATAATCCGATTTTTTAAAAAAGTCAACCACACCAACTTTTGCAGTACTTCTTAACTGAATTCCGATGTAATTAGAGATCCAAAAGTTAATGCCTCCTCCAATGTTTAAAGTGAGGGAAACCGGTCTGATATTATCATTTTGATAACTCCTTGATGAAATACCTAATCCTCCAATAAAAAATGGATCAATGGCACCTTGTTTTAAGAGCTTGTAAAGAGAATATTTAGAATGAAAATCCATAGAAAACATACTTCCTTCAATACCTGTTTCTCCATTTGTTGTTTTTTGTGGATTATAAACTGAGTAAGTTATTGCGGCTTCTCCGCTCCATCCATTATAGAAGTATTTGTCTACTGTGACTTGAGTTGGGAAGAAATGCGTGTGTAGGTTTTGAACGAGAAAAGGATTAAACGCTTCCCCATCGTCATCTGTCATGACCCAAGACAACCCGAATAACCAATTATAGCTATCCTTATTTGTAACGGATTTAGTCGGTTGAGCATGAACATTTAAAAACCCGAAAACAAAAACCACAAAGGAAAAAACAAGTTTCATCTAACTCTAATTAGTTGTAAAAAAGCAAAAATAAGAATTTAAATAAGCCACTATAATCTCTAAACCTTTTTTTTATTAAGAAGGGTTATCATTTTAGCTGATTTCAAACCTTTGTGTTTTTTAGAATTCAAAGATCTTAATAGGTTACTTTATTCCAAGTGATTATTATGTAGATTTGTAATTATGACTCGTGTGAAAAAAATCAAACTAGAATTGGACGAAGAGCTTGAATTTGAAATTCTCGGTATTTCTTCTGCTCTCGGTGATCACAGGCTTGCATGGGAACTGAATACAAGATTGAATACAAGCTTCCAAAAAGCACTCGTTAGTTTTTCTCT
>JABJEE010000262.1 GCA_018665005.1 Flavobacteriales bacterium | reverse complement strand
CCACCAGCCGCTTCAAGCTCACCATTTTTTTGAAGTTTGGAGGTAACCGTAACCAAATCGATTGGTTTAGTGGTGGCGAATAATTCTTTTATGGCTTTAAAAATATATTGATGCTTCGGATCGTAGAAACTTTCCTCTCTTAGAATATCAATGGTATCATTCACTGCTTCTTTTTCCAACATCATGGCACCAAGAACAACCTGTTCAACATCAATGGCTTGAGGTGGCAATTTCCCGCCTTGAGCCGCAATATTTGGGGTGTTTTTTATTCTTGAAATAGGTTTTCTTTTATCTGATGCGTCCATAAAACAAATATAGGGATTAGTCATTCCCAAATCCAATCATTTAAAATTATATTTATCAAATGATATTAATATGGGTTATTAACAATTGTTAATTCATTTCAATTCTTTAAGAGCCGCCTTTGTTCCAATTTCTCGGGTAATAAAATCAACTTCAAATTTGGGGCTTCGTGCTGGTGAATATTCTCTACCGTAGAATATGATTTGCAAATGCAATTTATTCCATAAACTTTTTGGGAATATTCTTTTCGCGTCTTTCTCGGTTTGAACCACATTTTTACCTGAGCTAATTCCCCACCTGGTAATTAGACGATGAATGTGTGTGTCAACTGGAAAAGCAGGTATGCCAAATGCTTGAGAGACTACAACGGATGCTGTTTTATGTCCAACCCCTGGTAATTCTTCTAACAAATCAAGTTCTTTAGGAACCACACCATTGTATTTATCTACAAGAATTGCTGAAAGTTCATGTATGGCCTTTGATTTTCTTGGAGATAAGCCACAGGGTTTTATAATTAACCTGATTTCATCAACATCCTGTTTGCTCATATCAAATGGATTGTCAGCTAGTTGAAATAATGCAGGAGTGATTTTGTTGACACGTATATCCGTGCATTGTGCAGATAAAAGCACTGCTATCAATAGCGTGTATGGATCCTTGTGATCCAAAGGTACAGGAGTTGTCGGGTAAAGTTTTTCCAATTCTGAAATAATGTAAGAACCTTTTTCTTTTTTTGTCATCATCACGAAAATAGAAAATAGAAAATGGAAAGAACACCGTTTCTAATAAAAATAAAGTAGAGTAGTATTCCACTTGAAACGAAAAGGGTTATATAATGAAAGAATACAAACCAAGCGTTATTCTTTCTAAAGAGTAGTATAATTATTGGCGAAAGAAAAACAACAACAACGAGTGTTAATGCCCATATAAAAGTAAAATGAACAGGGATAGTCACCCGTTTATAGGGTAGGGTATGAACAACATTAACAGGATAATGAAATATTCTTGTTTCATTTACCACGATTTCAGGATAGGTATTCAGTGAGCTGATATTATGGTAATCGGCTAGGTAAAGAAATTGCTCGCTTTGAGTTTCGATACCCTGCACAACATGACCGTTGTAGCTTTGATAAACCTGGTTATCAATGAAGTTTACATTTGCTGCCTTGTTTTCAAGATCTAAATGGTTATCGAGCATAAGAAAAAATGAAAAAATGACCCCAAGAGTAACATTTACATACACCCAGTTTCTTCTCCAACCTTTTCTGAGACTCATGTAAAAGGCTTCAATTTCTTCTTGCTTTTTCTTTTGTCTTTTCTTGTAGGCCTTATGTGCTTGTTCTCTATATTTATCGTATTTAGACTTGGGTTTCGGCCTTCTTTTTATAGTGGTTTCTGACTTTTCAGGATCGACTATTTTTTCGTAAGCTTCTTTTATTTTTAAAAACTTAGAGTGTGCATTTTTTTCTTTATTGACATCAGGATGGTATTTCTTAGCAAGCTGCTTATATCGTTTTTTGACTTCTTTTAAAGAAGCATTTTCTGTAAGGTTTAATATTTTATAATATTTCTTCCCAGCCACGTTGAATTGCTTTTTTTAGGGTTTGAATTCTATCAATTTTATTGTTTTTATTCCAAACTAATTGATTAATAACACTGTAGGCTTTTGGTGTTTCAAATTTATCAACATATTCGGTAAAGAATTCTTTACTCATTGAAACTTTAATTTCTGATTTTTCTTGTAGTACAATAACTAATTTTTCACCGAACTTACTGTCTGGAATACCTCCTAAAATAAAAGGGGTATCAATTCCTTTTGAGATTTTATCTTCAACTAATTCTGGAGATATCTTGATTCCTCCTGAATTAATAACATGATCTAGTCGACCTAGCCAACGAAATGACGTTTGGTCTAATAATTCCACCCTGTCATTGGTTTCAATAGACAAATCACTTATCTCAGGATAATTGATACTTAAAGCTCCTTTTTTACTTTCTACTGAAATTCCATCAAGTGTTTTATAAAAACCTGATCCAGATAACCCTATTTTTTTTAATGCGATATGAGTGATGGTTTCAGTCATTCCATAACTATGAAAAGCATTAATTTTGTTTTCAATGAGTTGGTCGTTTAACGAGGCAGTAATTGGAGCACCTCCAACGAGTATATTTCGACATGAACGAATATTGTTCAGCCCTTTATTCGATGATAAACATGACTCCAATTGCAAAGGAACAATTGCAATGAAATCAATTGGCAATGTTATGTAATCAATGGTTTTTGTCGATGAGGGAAAAACATGAAGGGTTAAACCTCCAACCATTGACCTAATAAGCATCATTGCACCCGCAATATGTTCAACCGATAAACACAGTGCAGCACAACTTTTTTCTTTTAATTGAAAATAGTTAATGGTTTTTGTTGCAGATGTTACTAGAGCCGTTTTTTTAAGTTCAATTGGTTTTGGATTCCCTGTTGATCCAGATGTTTTAAAGGTGATGAAGGAATCCTTGTTTTTGATTTTTTGAATAAGCTGTTCAATATTCTTGCGTTGATCATTTGAATGATACAAAATAGAAAAATGTGGATGAATAGTAATCATTAAAATTCAATGTCTAAATTGAATAAATTTTTCAGGGTGAGTAGTTTGGGGTTTTTCGCTACCAACGCATCAAATTTATCTTTTCCATTTAAAAATTTAACTTCTTCATCTGGAGTTTCAGAAAGCTCTATTTGTATTTCAATAAAATGATTATTTAGCTTTTCTCTTAAAAAGTGAATCAGTTCATTTAATAAAGGGTGAATGACATCTACCTGTATTTGATTATCTACAACGATTTTTATTTTTTCATTTGATTCAAATATCGGATCTCGTTTTACTAGAACATTGTAGTAGGTTTCCATGCCTTTATCTTTAGTGATATATGCATATTGGCGCCATAAAATCAGCACCTTTTGAGTATCAACTTCATCCCGGGGAAGGATAACATCTTTTTTGTGTTTTACTTCTCGTTCGTTTTCAAGGATTTGTTTAATCGAAAGATGATCCTTTTTGACGTTCGTTTTTAATGTCGGTTTGTCTATTGTTTTTCCCTCGGAGGGAGAATGGGTTTCCAATTTTATCTCTGTTTTCGAGATTGGTTTTTCCTCGGTGGGAGAATGGGCTTCCAATTTTATCTCTGTTTTCGAGATTGGTTTTTCCTCAGCTTCAGGCTTTACATCCGCTTTGATTCTAGATGGCACTTTGTTTTCTCTAAGCGATGACCCCGGTATTGGCAGTAATACAATATGATCAGTTAAGGTTTTTTTTTTTCTTGCTCTTGTTTTAGTGAACAGAGCTCCATAAGACAAACTTCGACCAGGAGTCGTTGGTTTTTTGCTGATTTGTAGGACACATCTGCCTTGCTTAAGGCATTTAGGGCTCTCATTATGATGTTGACGTCTATCTCATTAGCCTGTTTAAGATACTTGTCTTTGATTCCATCAGGAACTTCTAGCAAATCGGCAGATTTCGGGTTTTTACAAACCAATAAGTTTCTGTAATGACTAGAAAGTCCATTAATGAAATTATGAGAGTCAAAACCATTTTCAACAATTTCATTAAATAACAATAAACATGATGGTATGTCTTCTTTGTCTGCAAATTCGGTAAACTTGAAGAAGTAATCGTAGTCTAAAATATGTAGATTATTAATTACATCTTGATATGTGATGTTATTTTCAGAAAACGTAACGATTTGATCGAATACGGATAATGCATCCCTCAATGCACCATCTGCTTTCATAGCAATCATGTGCAGCGCTTCAGGTTCTGCTTTTACATTTTCTTTTTTTGCGATATCGACTAAGTGATCAGCGATATCTTTTACTTTAATTCTTGAGAAATCAAAAATTTGACACCTTGATAGTATGGTAGGTATTATTCTATGTTTTTCTGTCGTAGCTAAAATAAATATTGCATGCTTAGGTGGTTCTTCTAAAGTCTTTAAAAAAGCATTAAATGCTGATGGTGTTAACATATGTACCTCATCAATAATGTAGACTTTAAAGTCTCCTAACTGCGGTGCAATTCGAACCTGATCAATGAGATTACGAATATCTTCTACACCATTGTTAGAAGCCCCATCAAGCTCATAAATATTTAGAGATGCTCCTGAATTAAAGCTTTCACAAGAGTCACAAGAGTCACATGCCTCAATTGCCTCTGTACGGTTAAAACAATTGATGGTTTTAGCTAATATTCTTGCGGTTGTTGTTTTCCCTACACCTCTAGTGCCACAAAACAAAAAAGCTTGTGCCAAATGTTCATTCTTGATTGCATTTTTTAGGGTGTTCGTAATTGATTTTTGTCCCACAACTGTGTCAAAAGTCTGTGGTCTGTATTTCCGTGCAGAAACAATAAAATCACCCATAAAACAAAGATATTGATTTATATCAATCAAATGATAAAATCACTTTATCTTCTTGGATAAATCTCGACAAGGGTTCCGTTATTTGGTCCCCAAAGCTTTAAGTTACTTGGAATTATAAATCGAGAGTCTTCTGTGTTTTCTTCGATTAAGTCTACATTTTCGTAGAGAACTGTTCTTAATTCAATTTTTTCTTTAGAAATAAAAATGAGATTGAATTGATTCACGGCTTCAGCGTCTCTAGTCCATGATTTTTGATCATCTGCAGCTCTTAATGGTGCTCCCCAGCATCCCTCTCCGGCATAAACGATGCCAATATTGTCATTCCTTATAAACCCTTCGTCTGCCTGATCTGTATCATCACTAATGATGGGCCAAGTGATTTTACAAGTATGAGAATCATTTTCAAGACATAATCTTACATTATTGAATTTTTCAAATTCTGGAACGAAATTTTTGTATTGGGTGTTCATTTCCTTTTTCGCTTTTACATGAGCACGAATAGGACGATGGTATTGGGGTATTTGCCAGTAATAGTCTTTATGTTCCTTTAGTGTTTTTCTTAAAAATAATCGTTGAGAACCAAATTTCCATATTTCAGAGTTTAGCGAGATTAAATTCAATAAATCTCCGCCAAATGTAGTTGAGTAAAATATTTTCGAATGAGGAACATCGAACAAACGAAGCATGACTCGATTTCCCAATTCGTGATTCCCTCTCGTTACCACCAAGGGGGTTATTCTTCCATCTGAAGAGATACTGTTTTCCCAATCAATAAACCATTCCTTCCATTGTCTCTCTGTATCTATACCTGTAAAGTCTCCGTTAAAAAGAACGGCATGGGCTTTGAGCTTGCTTACCATAAGATTGGCCTTTACTCTAACGATTCTTGTGTCTCTCGAGTCACCGCCTGCAATAAATGATATTTTATCATTGGAATCATCACTTACTGTAGTGAAATAATAGACTTGGTTTTTACCTTCAGAATCTTCAATGTAAAAGTAATATCGAGTATTGGGCTCTAAGTTTTTTAGACGTACTATATGATTGTCCATTCCCTTGTAATGATTTTCATCACTCAATGAATAGACTGAACCATTTTGATCGGGATAAGACTTATCCATGACGAGCTGAGTGAATTCACCACTTAATTGATTCCATATAATAGTGGCTTCATAGGAAGCATTTTTATTAAAGACTACACGAATAAAATTCGTTTTACTACTAGAACCAAAGGATTCTATGCAGAAAATGATGATGAGTAATACTCTCAATACAGGATTCACAGACTTAATTATTTTTCTTTGAATTCACTAAAATCAATATCAGAATTTAACTGGTTGGATTTAACAGCGCCTGAAAAAGTAACGTTTCCAAATGACATGATTTGAGTTTGTGGAAAAAGGATTCCATCGACTTCCTTATAGTCGGAGTATTCAACAGAGTTTTCTGTAGGTTCTCCACCTTCTGGAGCAGTAACAATACTTAAAGTATTGGTTAGAAGAAAATCATTTTTGTTGAAGTATTGAAATTCTTCATTCTCCCCGTCAATGATCTTAATTACGTAATATTCCTCGGACCCTTTTGGTTCGATGCCAATGGCTTCAACAGTAATCTTGTTTTTGGCATAATTAAGCTGAGGAAATAAACCGAAAGATTTCTTTTTTTCTTCTACTTCCTCTTTTGTTAAGTCTTTTTTTCCAGTTTGCATATTTTGATTAAATCCTTTTTTACCAGTGAAATATCCTGATTGGAGTACCATACCATTCATTTCCATTTTCATTGAGGATGTTTTAGGCGACTTGAACATTTTGGTTAACGTCAATGCACCCGGCATCTGTGCCATACTTAATTCAGTCACCTCTTTATATGTTTTGATACTTTTATTTTTCTTGATCACCTCTGTCATGTTTTTAGAACCAGTAACCTTCATTAAATAATTGTTTATTATTTCGTTACCTGTTAAATCGCTTGGGCGCATTCTTTCTTTTGGATTGCCAAAAGGGTCTAACATTTCGATATTGTTGTCACTATCAAAGGGCAATAGTTTATCAATAATCTCTGAATTACCTACAACAACGATATTACAGTTTTCAAAAGGAATATACTTTTCAGCGACACCTAAAACCATTTCTTTACTTACGTTATTTAGATTTTGAAGATACTTTTGATAGTAGTCTTTATCTAAATTGTACTTGATGCTGTTTAGCGCAAACCGAGCAACCGTTGAAGGTTGTTCAAGTGATCTGGCAAATCTACCTGAAGATGACGCTTTGGTCATACTTAACTCTTTATCACTTACTAAATGGGTAGCAATATTTTTAAGTTCATACATGATCTCGACAATTGCAGAGTCTGTGACTTCATTTCTAAAATTGCCACCTGCCGAAATCCATGAGCCATTATCGGTTAATGATAACCTTGAATAACATCCATAAGTGTAGGCCTTATCTTCTCGAAGATTTTGCATAAGTCGATTACCAAATCCACCACCTCCAAGGATATTGAACAGTAGTTTCGCCTCAATTTGGTCTGGGCTGCTAATATCCATATCAACAGGAAATGTGATGTATATCACAGATTGAACTGCACCGGGTTTATCTACAAAAAACACTCTGTTTCCACCGCTATTCCTACTTGTAGATTGATACTTTTTCTTGTATGGGCTTTCTCCTTCCCAAGATCCAAAATGCTTATTCACAAGGCGCTCAGCATCCTCTCGATTGATGTCACCAACAATTACAATATAACTTTCACGGGGAGTGAAAGTACTCTCGTAATAGGACACGAGATCTTTGCGTGAAATATTTTCTAATGTTGACTCAGTCATTACATTGGAGTAGGGGTGTCCAGAAAAATTAACCTTTACAACCGCATTATTTGCCATTTCGTCTGCACTCGATTTTGTCGCTGATAAGTTGGATTCTGCTTGCTTTTTAATTCGATCAACTTCATCTTGGGGAAAGCTTGCGTTTTTTGCAATATCTTCCATTAGAGATAATCCAGTTAAAAAGTGCTTGGTTAGACAGCTTAGACGTATTGAGTTTTGGCTGGCACTTAAATTTGCACCAATAAAATCTATTTTATTATCAAGTTGATCTTTAGTTAAGTTAGATGTTCCAGACATAATGAGCTCACCAGCCATGGATGATAAGCCTGCCTTATCACCTTCAAGCTTTTCATCTGCACCCGAAATATAATTGATAGCCACTCTAGGAATTTTGTGATTCTCAGAAAGAATCACGGTTATTCCATTGGAAGTTGTAAAAACTTCAGAATCTTTTAATTTAATTTCTTTGGCCTCTCCTGCGGTTGGAATAATAGAGCGATCTACTTGATTCAATCCGATAAACGGAATAAGCAGGGTTAATAAAGTGTATTTAATATTTTTCATAATAGGTTCTTATTTTTCTTTCGGTAAATAGTGTAAAATGACCCGTTGATCTTGAATCAAATAATTTTGAGCAACTCGTTGAATATCTTCTTTAGTCACATTCAAATACTTGTCAAGTATATCGTTGGTGACCTCTGCTGATCCAAAATAGACATGATTATTGGCTAGATTTTCGGCGATACCTGCAACGGTACTATTCATGCCAACAATACCCGTCTCGATACTCGTTCTGATTTTTTGAAATTCTTCATCACTAATTAATTCACTTTTAATCTTTTCGATTTGGGCATCAAATTCTTTTTGAATGGCATCCAATGCAATGTCTTTACTTGCAATAGCTAAAAAGATACCCAAACCTGCATCTTCAAGGGCATAATTAAATGACCCAGCGTATGTTGCCATTTGTTCTTTTTCAACAATGGTCTTATTGATTCGGGAGCTCGTGCCTCCTGATAATACTTGATTCATCATTTCTAAAGCATATGAGTCTTCATGAGTCTGTTCTGGAAATTTATATCCCATAAATAATGCAGGAAGTTGAATATTATCATAAATAACATCCTTTATTATACCATTAATAGGTTCATTGTCTTTTTCAGTACGTTTGACAATGGTTGGAATATTGCTGAATTCCGCAATTTTCTCTTTAGCGACTTTATTTGTAGATTCAAAAAATCGAGTAGAATCAAAAACCGTTTTTTCGATTCCGTACTTTGTTTGAAATGTATTATTGTCATCTGATATATAATCGCGATATAAATTAATAGCTTGCCCTTTTGGCATGCTTGCAAAATATTTGTTGATCCAGACTTTCGTTTGTTCTATATCTAAATCTCCAGCAATTGAAACAGTCGCATTCGAAGGAACATAGTATGTTTTATAAAAATTCACATAATCATCTTCTTGTGCCGCGTCGAGATGTTCCATAGATCCAATAGGAACCCAATTATAGGGATGATTGGGGAATGCTCGAAGGAACATTTCAGTAATAAACGATGCATATGGTTGATTATCGACCCTTTGTCTTTTTTCTTCTTTTACGACACTACGTTGTGTCTCAATACCCTTTGTATTAACCTTTGCATGTAACATACGCTCACTTTCAAGCCACAAGCCAAGCTCAAGTTGATTAGATGGTAATATTTCAAAGTAAAAAGTTCGGTCTTGAGAGGTGTTTGCATTTAAGGTTCCTCCATTACTTTCTACAAGTTCATCATATTCTCCTCTTTCAATATTTTCTGAACCTTCGAATAGAAGATGTTCAAAAAAGTGAGCAAACCCCGTTCGATTTTCATTTTCATTTTTTGAACCAACATGGTATAAAACTGAAACAGCAACAATAGGTGTTGCACTTTCTTGGTGAAGTATTACATGAATACCATTGGGTAAATCATATTCAACATATTCGATTTTTTCCTGGGCATTAAGCACAAGGCCAAAGCAAAACATTGAAGCAATTGAAACTATTTTTTTCATATTTAATTTTTGGAATACCAAAAATAAGGTACTTTTTAGATTTTTAGATGATTAATTAGGAAATCATTTCTCAATAATGTTAAAACACCTTAACTATATTTGGTCTGAATTTTGATAAATTTGTTTCGTGAGATATACTTTTTTGATATTTATAGTTGTAAACCTGTATTCCTTCGGGCAAGGTGTGATTCCTGTAATAGATTTTAATAATTTCTTTTTGTCATATCAAGATGGCTTTTTTAGAAATATAGAAGTTCAACCGATAAAAGACTACAAGGCGGGAGATGAATTGGTTGCCTATATTGACACCCGTGGAAACCTCAGGTTATATGATGGTAGTAAACGAAGTGACATTACAAATCTGAATGTTGATTATCAAGTTTCCGATCATTTACTTGGATATAAAATAGGACCAACTTTAAACATGTGGGATCAAGGAAAACTATCAACTCTGACCTATTTTGCCCAAGACTACATCGTCAAAGACAGTATAATTGTTTTTGATGATACACGGTTTAATACCTTGAATGTATATTGGAATGATTCTTCATATATGCTTACAACGTATCTGAGAGAATGGAATATAAACTCTGTGTTTATTGGTGAAAATGTGGTCGTGTTTAAAGATAATGGTGATATGTACAAGACGTTTTGGAATGGAAATATCTATGATATAGATGTCTGGAATAATCAGCTTAGTCCGTCTTTTAAAATGGGGACAGATATTATGTGTTTTAATGATCCAACCACACAAACTTTTGTTGTTTTCGATAACGGTATGTTTTACGACGTTGAACAATTGACAATGCCTAAATATAAATCTGGTCGAAATTTCATTGTTTACGAGGACCTGGGAGGTAATCTTTGGTATTATGAAAATGGAGACAAATTCCAGTTGTCTAATTTTTCTGCTGACTTTTGGGATGTGAAGGATGACATAGTTGTTTGGTCTGAGAGTTCATACTTCTTTACTTATTGTAATGGAGAAAAAACACAAATTGAGAACTTTATACCAACTCAGTATAAAATAAAAAATGATATTCTGGTTTATCAAAATATACTTGGTGGAGTAAATGCATTTGTTGATAATGATATTTATGAACTCACAAATTTAGCAGATTCACAATTTGAAATATTCGGAAATAGAGTATTGGTCAAAATGTTTAACAATTCTTTTATTGTTTTAGAAAATGGGAAGCAGTACACAAATTAGATCTTTTTTGTCTTTTTGCTTAATGTCTTTTTTAAGCATAACATTTGCTTTTGGGCAAAGTAAAAAGATTGATCGATTGGAGCAATATTATGATCAGGGTCATTTTAAATTGGTCTATCGAAAATCTTCTAAACTCTTAAAAAACCCACAGTTCAATTCGTCGGTATTACCCCTGTATTATAAGGCAATGAGTTCTTTTCAATTGATGCAGAATCAATCTTGGCTAAGGCGAAATCATGAGGGTATGCATGAAAATATTGATTTAATGAATAAAGTAATTGATAGTGACCAGTGGCTTTTGATTATGAATTCACATTCCAATGAGCTTTCCGATATGGAAGTTCTTTTTGATGTTTGGTTGGCCAAAAATTCCAATTCAGTTAGTGAGAAAGAAAAGGGATATATAGACAACTGGATTATTACGGTTTTTCGTCAACAGGAGTTTGATGCTCCTAAAGAGGAATTCAGAGATGAAGAAGGATTGATACCGGAAGGTTTAAGTCTAAAGCAAAGAACCAGTATCATACATTATGCATACGAGTATATGGGGATTCCTTATAAATGGGGTGGAAATGATGAAAATGGATTTGATTGCAGTGGGTATACGAAACACGTTTTCATGTATAAGGGAATTGAGTTGCCAAGAGTCTCCAAAGATCAATACAATTATTGTAAGAAAATCAATAAGAACAGAGCGTATATGGGAGATTTGGTTTTCTTTTCAGAAGGGGATGGAATAACTCATGTTGGGATTCTTGTGAACAATCTGAGCGAATCAAAAAAAATGATTCATTCCTCTTCATCTAAAGGGATATCTGTTGTCGATATAGAGGGTTCTGAATATTGGAAAAAAAGACTTTTTGGATTCGGGAGAGTCTTAAATTAATCTAAGAATTTGAGGGTGCATTCATTTCGTGATTCATTCCCTTTGCTCTGAAAATCAAAATGATAAAAATCAAAAATAGGGTTTCCATTGCATAATCAATAAAAGAATGGTGATATATGAATCTGAGCGAAAGTCCAATGAAAAGCGTGGCCGTTATTATCTTAAACAGGCGATGATATTTTAACTCTTTTCTTAATGAGATAGAATACGTAATCATCAAAATTATAAATAAACTAGGAAAGAAAACCATCCTCCAATAGGGCAAAACAAGCGTATTATCTGTAAACACAATAATAGCTAATGCGAGTTGAGAAATAGTAGAAATAATAATTACAGATTTTATCTCAGGTTTTAATGACGTAATCATCTCCGAAAACAGCAAAGAGAAAAGAGGAAGACTAAAACATAATAACAACTGAATCCACGGATATATTTCCCAGTTAAAAATCTTATAAAGACAAAACAAAATACCCACAAGAAGTAGAATGTAAGTTGCATTTTTTAAGATTCTATTTGTAATCATTTTACAGTATTTCTTCGCGATTTCTCAGTGTAACAAGAAAGCTCCCACAATACTTGTGCTCCAAAATAGGCATCATTATCATTATCAATACCCGGTGAAACCTCGCACAAATCAAATCCAATGATGTTCTTTCCTGCTTTTATTATTTCCGAAAAAAGGAATTGAATTTCATCTATTTCAAATCCACCAGCGACAGGCGTTCCCGTATTTGGACATAAATAAGGTTTGAGTCCGTCAATATCAAAAGATATATATATATCGTTTGGCATTTCGTCGATGATTTCTCTAATTATTTCAAGCCAAGATTTACCATTTAAAATATCTTTTTTGATGGCCCAATCAAAGTATGTATTTACTCGATTTTCTTCTTTTGAAAACTCGAATTCTGCTTCTGATAATTCTCTTACGCCAACCTGAATGAGCTTTGACATATTTGCACAGGTATTTAAAACATTTCTCATTATACTTGCGTGAGACTGCTCGAATCCTAAATATTCAACTTTCAGATCTGCATGAGCGTCTATATGTAACACCCCGAAATCATCATATCGATCATTAAGTGCCTGAATTAAACCCAATGCAACCGATTGTTCTCCACCAAGAATTCCAACCAATTTGTTTTGTTCAAGAAGACTTAAGCATCTTTCTTTCAGGTTCTCTGTTAAAACTTGGTGGACATGATTGATGTTTTCTATTTCATCTTTAAAGTATCCGATTGCTTTTTCTTCTCCTTCATTTTCTAGATACCTTATGTATTCTGAACTTTTTTCAGCATTTTGATTGTTTATTTTTTTCCATTCGGAAGACACCTCAGTCATGAAGATTTTTGTTTCATGTGCTTTTTCAAGTTCATGATGAAAAAAATTCAATTGAGTAGAAGCCTTAAGGATGGCCTGGGGTCCAAGATGTGATCCTTTACCGTAAGAGGTAGTGGCATCCCAAGGAACTGGAACAATGATCAAGTCCGCATTTTTCTCATTAAAAGGAAACCCGAAAATATTTCCGTTAGCAGTGATCGCTTGATTAGGATTGAATTTGTTTTTATCCATTGTATGCATTTATTGCTTTTCTTACTGATCCATGTTTAACTAATAGTGCTTTACCCTCAACCTCAGAGACACCCAATGAATCGCAAATCATTTCTGTGCCTCGAATCAATAACTTATTATTGCTTAGCTGCATATCCACCATTCTGTTGCCTTTAACATGTCCTAATTTAATCATTAAACAGGTTGATATCATGTTCAGAACCATTTTTTGAGCAGTGCCTGATTTCATTCTAGTGGACCCTGTAACGAATTCAGGACCTACTACAGGAGTTATTGGAAATTTTGTAGCTTTTGTTAACGGCGAATCAGGGTTACAGGAAATGCCTGCGGTGATAAGGCCCATCTCTTCTGCTTTTTTTATTGCACCAATAACGTATGGTGTGGTTCCTGATGCGGCAATGCCAACTATAACATCTTGTTTCGTAATATTAAATTCACAAAGGTCTTCCCAACCTAAATGATCACTATCTTCTGCAAATTCAACCGCTTTTCTAATCGCATGATCACCACCTGCTATAATACCGTTAACTAGACCATGATCAACCCCAAATGTTGGAGGACATTCGCTAGCGTCGACAACTCCAAGTCTGCCACTCGTACCTGCTCCGATGTAGAACAAGCGTCCCCCCTCACTCATTTTGGTAAATGCGGCATTAATAAATGCTTTAATGTGATGCATTTCTTTTTCTACCGCCAATGCCACTTTTTTATCTTCCGAGTTTATCCCGAGAAGTAATTCTTCAGTTGACTTTTTCTCTAGGTCTTCATGGTTTGAAGTTGATTCGGTTATTTTTTTCATGCCAAAAATGCTTTTGAATCTCTTGCACCTAATACAACTTCAACTCTATCTTTTAGGGTTGTTGATAGTGAGAGACCAACAATATCTGCTTTTACAGGGTAGCGCCGGTGTTTTCTATCCACTAAAACGACAGTTCTTATTGTTTTCGTGGGGCGTTCTAAAAATTTGACTAATGCATATTGCATGGTTTTTCCGGAATTTATTACGTCATCAACAAGTATAATAAATCCTTTTTTTAGCTTTTCTTCATCAATAGTCAGGTTTACTTTTTCCTTCCAAGGTTCTATTTTATTGATTTTAATTTCGAAATGATTCACTGAAATGTCAGAGTTTTGAGCAATTATATTGGCTAGTGTTTTGGCCAGTTCAAACCCGTTTCCCTGAATACCCCCAATAAATATTTCTTCCTCTTCAAAACAATTCTCAAGTAGCTCGTGGCCTAATCTTGTGATTTTTTGTTGAATTTGTTGATGATTGAGTATGACCTGCATTATTTTAATTTGGTATAAATATAAATCTTTCTAAAAAGACACAGGTAATAATATTACTTGAATTCGTTAATTTCGCCTTATGTTAAAGTTAAGGGATTCTTTTCGGATTTTTTCACACCTCAGTGTATACCGATTATGGAATGTAGTTATTCTTAGATTCAGCTTTCACTTTTCTAAAATCACTAAACGTAATCTTCATTTAGGAATGCCCAGTACATTAAGTATCGAACCGACTACGGCTTGTAATTTAGGGTGTCCTGAGTGTCCTAGTGGTTTGAAGCAGTTTTCACGTCCAACGGGCAAGCTTGATATTGATTTTCATGAAAAAATGCTTTCTCAAATTAAGTCTTCAGTATTCTACATCAATTATTATTTTCAGGGAGAACCGTTTTTACATCCTCAATTTCTGATGTTAATTTCTCAGGCGAAAAAGTCAAATATATATACCTCAACTTCGACAAATGGTCATTTTATTGATCAAAAAAAAGCCAATGAAATTGTTTCTTCAGGATTGGATCGATTAATTATTTCTATTGACGGATTGACACAAGAAACATACGAACAATATCGAGTAAATGGAAAACTTAAAAAGGTGATTGAAGCGAGTAGGTTGTTGGTTGAATCTAAAAAAAGAGCAAATTCAAGTACTCCTCATTTAATTTTTCAATTTTTAGCGGTTAAACCCAACGAACATGAAGTACCCGCTGTATATGACTTGGCAAGAGAATTAGGTATTGATGAAGTTCGTATAAAAACGGCCCAACTGTATGACTACAAAAACGGAAATCGCCTTATGCCGGACAATTCCAAGTACTCGCGATACGTCAAAAGAAAAGATGGTACGTTTAAGCTAAAAGGAAAGCAAGGAAATCATTGTTGGAGAATGTGGTCGGGTTCAGTTTTAACTTGGGATGGGGGAGTGGTTCCCTGTTGTTTTGACAAAGATGCAAGCCATGTTTTGGGCTCGTTAAAAAACCAGTCTTTCAAAGACATATGGCAAACTGACAAATACCAAGAATTCAGACAGTCTATTTTGAATTCAAGAAATCAAATTGATATTTGTAAAAATTGCTCTGAAGGTTCAAAAGTTTGGGTATAAAAAAAGCCCTGAGAAGGGCTTTTTATCAATGCTTGATATGATTATTTTTTCACAAATGGAATAGATTTGTTGTTACACTCAATGAAGTAGATTCCAGCAGTAAGATGCTTTGTTTCAGTTGATGTTCCCGAAAACCTAAGAATTTCTTCTCCAGTCAAATTCCGAATTATTTTTTCGTTTATTGCATCTGAAATGAATAAGTTATTTTGTACGGGGTTTGGGTAGATTTTAACTTTGCTAAATTCCTCAGCGATGCCAGCTGAAGAACGTACATCAAAAACAATTGTACCAGGGTTTATACCTACATCAAACATACCTGTTTCAATGTTTTGACCATCATAGATATGAACCTTTCCAAAAGAAAAGTAATCCGTTTCAGTCGTATAAAATTCAGAGCTAACCGGATTTTGCTTGAGTTCGTAAAAATTCATAAAAGTGCCGTTTACAGGACCTGAATTGTTCATGATGTTTAGGTCAAATTCGTTCAGCGAGGATTCCATTGAAATTTGATAAATCATTTTATCATCCCGCAACGCAGAGGTTCCACAGCCCGTAGAAACGCTTGCCAAACTCACTGTTTCATTCTCAGATAGATCAATTGCCAACTTTGAAATTGACGCTCCTGACCAATCTTTATTGTTCACCGTGTAAAGAAAATCTCCTAATTTTATGAGGTTGTCCGGATTCGTTGCCTCTGGTCCTAAATCAATTTCTTCGTAAACAGATGTTTCTGTGTCATATATACCTATAATCCCTTTTTCATTTCCAAAGTCATAGGCATTGTTTATTGCGAAATACACTTTGTTTTCATCAGAAATAATGTTCTGTGAAGCCCATTTTGGTCCCGATTCATGATCCAATGCCAACTCAAGGGATAAGTCATCAGTATTGTAGACATGAAGATAGGAATCAAAATCGACCAAATATTCTCCACGAGTAACAAACAGTTTATTTCCTACTATGGCTAGGTTTCTTACCCCTTGACATGCAACGCTAGCAATGATTTCATGGGTATTTAAATTTACTTTAAAAATCTTGGTGTCGGCTGCGATATAATAAAAGTCATTGTTTATTAATAGGTCAGAGCCAAACCTCATACCGTCTAATTCTAGAACCTCATTATAGGTTTGTGTTACTGGGTTGTAACTACCAATTGATGCAGGTTCTACTATTTCGTTGAGGGTGTAGTCAAAATAGCCTTCATTTAAAATTAAAACTTGATTTACGTAGTCTTGTGCTTTTGAGGTTATGCTAAAAGCTAAAGCAATTAATAAAAAAGTAGTTTTTTTCATTCTTTCTATATTTATAAAAATTAATAAATTGAAGATGAAAAAAGAGGGATTGGTTGATTCAAATGAATCAAACCGAGTCCAACTTTGATCTGAAGTCTTCTCTCTGATTATGGCAAGTATTCTGGCTCGAGCTAAATTCGACCAACCTTCCCGTTTGAACAGTGGCTTTTTAGTCGTTTTTAAAGCTCTTACAGCTGCAGATACAGCTCCGAATTTACATCGGATTCCTTATTAATCCTGAGAACCAATAATCAAGGCAAAGATAATACAATAATAATTCAATAGTGGTTTTTATTCAGAATTTTGGACAGGAGGCGGATTTGGATATATTCCTTTAAACATATACATCTCACAAGGTTTACACAGATGTGTTGTTAATAACTAAAAATCGTAAATTGACATTTCAGGTGAATAATTACTTAATTTAATACAAACTAAATTTATTTAATTATGGAAAATTTAATCAATCAAATTATTGATGCACCGAAAATGGTCAGCGATAAAATACCAGGAAATATTACTTCCATGGTACAAGGGTCAGATAGTAATATCTCTAAATGGGTGGGGATGTTTTACAGAGTGGCGGCAACGTTATTCATCCTAGGAGCACTCTACAATCTTGCAAGTCCTCTTTGGGGAGACGCTTCATTACCTTCAGGTATGGATTTACTTGTCATGTTTATTGTTCTATTGACATGGATGTATGCAGCATTTCCAATGTCTGATGTTATACGTTCTGCTGGAGAAAGTTTAGCGTCTTCCGATAGTGGTATTGTTAAGTTTGTTTTTGGAGACTTGGTAATTGCAAATATTAAAATGGTTGGTCATTTACTTGCGATAGTTGCATTTTTTAGTGCTTGTCTTATGACGCTTGGTTGGGCGATTGATGAGCCTATATTAGGTTTATTTGCTATGATGGATGGTGGGGCAGTTTCTGAAAACATTTCTTGGATGTTTGACCTTCCAATGGTTGCTACTGCAGATTTTGCCAATTGGGTTGGCTTTGAAGGTGTTGCAGGAGTTATACAAAGTTGGTCGGATTTACAATTTACATATGAAGCAGGAGAAACTCAATCATGGGCAGGACTGATTCAGTGTTGTTGGGCATTTGCAGGTGTTGTATTGGTATTGGCACAGCTTTATGTTTCTTTAGCTATATATACATTCCTATTTGGATTGGCTTCTAGCTTTATGAATTGGTTCAAAAATCCATATTTACCAACTAAATCAGTTTAAGTTGATTTAAAAAAAATATAATTTATATAAATTGGTCTCCATCTGGAGACCAATTTTTTTATATCTAATTTTCACAGAACTAAGGAGTTTAGTTTAATGTCAATTTGTATTTAAATCACAACTAAATATTGGATATTAAAAAAGTATCCCTAAATTTGCACCCGTTCAACGGAACTACATAATAATCATTTACAATAATATTAGCATGTACTTAGATAAAGAAGTAAAAAAGAAAATTTT
>JABJEE010000261.1 GCA_018665005.1 Flavobacteriales bacterium | reverse complement strand
CTTTGACATCAGAGGCTTGTGAAATGGTAGAATCCTTCCGCAAGAAAGAAGGTTTAGACCTACAAAATGAATTTTGTAAAAGAGTTGATGAAATCCGAAAACTGATGGATGAAATAGTGCCATTTGAGAAGGAAAGACTAGATGCTACGAGAGAACGACTTTTAAAGGGGTTAAATGAAATCAATAGTGAAAAGGTAGACAATAACCGATTTGAACAGGAGATGATTTTTTATATTGAAAAGCTTGATATTGCAGAGGAAAAGATGCGTTTATCGAATCATTTAAGCTATTTTGAAGAAACATTAGAGCTCCCAAATTCTGGTAAAAAATTAGGATTCATTGCACAAGAAATGGGTCGAGAAATAAATACCATAGGCAGTAAATGCAATCATTCAGAAATGCAGCGAAGAGTGGTTTTGATGAAGGACAGTTTGGAGAAAATAAAAGAACAGGTTTTAAACACCTTATAGAATTGAATAGTAATACAACTAAACAGGAGAAGGTAATTATCTTTTCAGCTCCTTCAGGAGCAGGAAAGACATCTATCGTTCGTGCATTACTAACAAAAATATCTTCTCTTGCGTTTTCTATTTCCGCATGCAGCCGCGAACCTCGTCCCAATGAAACACATGGGAAAGACTACTTTTTCATTCCTGCTCAAGAATTTAAAAACAAAATTTCGAGTGGTGATTTTTTGGAATGGGAAGAGGTGTACACAAATCATTTTTATGGCACTTTGAATTCAGAATTATCTCGAATTTGGTCTGAATCAAAAGTTGTTATTTTCGATGTTGATGTGAAAGGAGGGATAAACATCAAAGAAAAGCTTGGAGAGGATGCTCTATCTGTTTTTGTTATGCCACCGAGTATCGAGGAGCTGGAAAACAGACTCAGGTCGCGTAAAACCGAAAGTGAAGATAAGATTCAGCAGAGGATATCAAAAGCAAATGAAGAACTCCAAGATGCAAAGTATTTCGATTTTGTTTTAGAAAACGACAACCTTGAAAGGGCAGTTGAAGAAGCAGAATCAATCATTCTAAATTTCATTGAGAGATGAATATAGGTTTGTATTTTGGAACATTTAACCCTATACATATTGGCCATTTGGTTATCGCAAATCATATTGTAGAACAAACAATATTAGATCAAGTTTGGTTTGTGGTTACCCCGCAAAACCCTTTAAAAAATAAAAGTACCTTGCTAAAAGATAGTCATCGCTTAGCCATGGTTAGAGAGGCGGTTTATGACAGTCCTAAATTAAAGGCTTCTGATATTGAATTCGGCTTGAGTAAGCCCAATTATACCGCTAGTACACTGGCTCATATTATGGACAAGCATCCAGACCATTCATTTTCATTAATAATGGGAGAGGATAATCTTCGGAATTTCCATAAATGGAAAAATTACGAAAACATCCTATCGAATCATACGATCTATGTATACCCTAGAGTTTTGACTCCTCAAGAAGAGGATGAATATAAAAGTCTAAATACGGATGAAATAGATAAATTAAGAGCGAATAAAAACATCATTTATTGCCAAGACGCACCAGTAATGAGAATTTCCGCAAGTTTTATTAGAAAGTCGATCAAAGAGAATAACGATGTTCGGTTTTTATTATCTGAACCTGTTCACAAATATGTTGAAGAAATGCATTTCTACAAATAAAAAAAGGAGACAAAAATGCCTCCTCTTTTACATATTGTAGATACCGTTTACTCTTTGATAAACTTAATGGTATCAAGTCCATATTTGTGAGCTACCTTCACAAAGTAAACACCACTTTGAATCTCAGACAAATCAAAATCTGTATCATTCGAAGTGTCCATGTTGCGATAAAGAACTTCTTTACCTTCAATATTAACTATTGAGATTTCAGAAGCTTCCATTGATGAAGTAATTCCATAAACAGAAATACTTTCGGTTGCAGGATTTGGTGCGACTTTAATTGGCTCAATAATGTTTTCAATTGTTCCAGCTGAACCAACTTCAATTCGATACCCGCCAAAAGTAAGTGGTTGAGTTACCGGTGTTTCAGGAAGTCCTGGAAACAAAACAACAAGGATTACCCCTTCAACAGTTATGCTTACCTCATAAACTCCCGCATCTGCAGTTGTTCCAAAAACGTTGGCACAGCCATTTTCACCACCTAAATATTCACATGTAGAAACATTACAAGCGTAATCGTAGCCCGTAGGCAAACCATCTACACTTGACACTTTGAAACTCTGAATTGGCGAGCCAATAAATGCAGCTAAAGCGGGGTCTCCACCAGTAATATCCTCCGAAACCTCAGAAGGAACTTTAAAATTTAGATCTGAGGAATAAGCCACATTGACCTCTGCAGGAGGAAAATTTGTAGTTGTGTCAGGCCAAATCCCGTAAGTTGAATCAGCAAAATTAGTTCCTGGAGTACAGGATTGTGCGTTTACTTGCGCTGCAAATAAAAATATTGCACAAAAATAAAGTAGAATTTTTTTCATATAAATCAGTTTAGAATGAACTCAAAAATATGCTTTTTTTAGTTTACACCAAACGAATTTGCATGATTTAATTATAAACCACTTAATTTAAATTACTTTTGAATATGATTTTATATAATGTTACAATTAGCATAGATCAAAGCTGTGAAGAAGAATGGTTGAGGTGGATGCAAGACAATCACATCCCTGATGTAATTCAAACAGGATCCTTCAAAGAGTGTAAATTATGTCGACTTATTGACGGAGAAGAGAAGGGCGGAAAAACATATGCAGTAATGTATACCGCATACACTCAAGAAGGTTTAGACCATTATAAATCAAAATATTCGGAGTCCCTTCAAAACGAGCACAATGCTAAATTTCAAGGCAAGTTTGCTGCTTTTAGAACTGAATTAAACATATTAAAGGAGTTCTCTCATGAGGGTTAAACCTAAAAAACATTTAGGACAACACTTTTTAAAAGATGAATCCATATGCTTAAGAATAGAACAATCCATTACCAATCACTTTAATTGCTTTAATATTCTTGAAATAGGGCCAGGAACAGGAGCACTCACCAAGCATATCCTTAATTCAAAAAGAGATGGAAATTTCTATGTCATGGAAGTTGATCAAGAATCTATTGCATATTTGAATTCGAATTACCCAGACTTGTCCTCAGATCAGATTATTCAAGGCGATTTCTTACAATATGATGCATCGACGCTTTTTGATAACAAACCCTATTGTGTGGTCGGTAATTTCCCGTATAACATTTCTTCTCAAATTTTATTTAGGTGTTTAGAATACAAAGAACTTATACCGGAAATTGTTGGAATGTTTCAAAAGGAAGTGGCAGAGCGTATTAGCCAAGGGCCAGGAAAAAAGGCATATGGAATATTAAGCGTTTTTATGCAGGCATTTTATGATATTGAGTATCTGTTTACCGTTGATGAAGATGTTTTTGATCCTCCACCAAAGGTTAAATCTGGAGTTATTCGATGTAAAAGAAACAAAAGAGTAAAATTAGAATGTGATGAACTGTTTTTTAAAAAGGTAGTTAAAACAGCCTTTAATCAAAGACGAAAAACCTTAAGAAACTCATTGAAATCGATTACAAATGGAATGGATCTCCCTCAAAAATTTACAGGAGAAAGGCCTGAAAGACTATCGGTTGATGATTTCGTTGAATTGACACAATTCCTTTCAAGCTAACTCCGGGTTAATAAGCCTATTGACGTACCTCAACTCCGTTGACGAATTTTTTGCGAACAACGACCTTTCCTGATGAATTAAAGATGAGAAAATTCCCGTTTTTTACTCCATTTTCGTATTGTATTTGATGACGAATCCCACCTTGACGGCTAAATTGTTGAAAGAGTCCATTGAGTTCCCCTTTTTTATATTGAGCCACTATCGTAGGGATCATTCCTCCAGGGTAGTAATCAATGAATGTCCCATTCTTTTTTCCGTTTTTGTATTTCCCACTTGCTTTTAATCTATAATCAAGTTCGGAATAAGCTTCGAATTTTCCGTGCAAAACAGAAATGAGAGTACTTCTTCCCAGCACAACAATTTCTGAGGTCTTTTGGTTGTCTTTGATGACTTTGAAGTTTTCCAATGTTAATAAATGGGCCTTCCCGTCATAAGATTTCCATTCTTTTATCTTTAAACCACTTTTATAAAAGCCACTTAACAAAAGAACGCCTTCGGGGCTATATGATTTCCATTCTCCATCTAGTTCTCCCGACTTGAAAGAAGCTTCGTTTTTGGTT
>JABJEE010000260.1 GCA_018665005.1 Flavobacteriales bacterium | reverse complement strand
TTCTATGGAGGTATAAGCTCCCACATTAAATATGCCTTTTTGAATATTATTTATATCGATATTTAAGAAATCATAAACCCCCATATTTTCAAGAACAGGAATGATATTTGTTTTTGAACTCAAGGAATAAGTTAGGCCAAAGGTCAGTTCTAGCTTCTTGTCCTTGAAAACACCCATTTTATAATCTATTGAACCATACAGATAATGACGAGGAATAATCAATCTTTCATTATTTAGTTGGGTATATTGATATGATTGACGAATATTGAGATGATTCTTTTGGTAAGCAATGGAAAATTTGAGTTGGTGAATATTATTGTTACTTAATGAACTATTGCTCAACCAGTTTAAACTTTGAGAATCAAAATAATAGATACCGCGTTGTATTCCCAATCCATAACCAAGTAATATATTCAATAGATGATTTGTATCCATGGCTTGATGAAATCTTGCACTCAATTCTTGTGTATAACTAGATTCCAAATTCATATTGGAATTGTTATATGCAGTATTATTAGATACATAAAATCGCTGAAAAACTTGGGGTATGTTTTTAACTAGGCTATTAGCAAACTGATAGCTTATAAATCGATTTAAACCAATATTATCCTGCTTGAAAGTGATTGCTTGCCTCATTTTCCAGTTTCGAAAAGCTCCTAAAACATTATAGGAAGCAGAGTGATCAAACTTAAATTGCTTCCAATTGAGTTTAAACTTGTGTTCAACATCTAGTTCCAATGTATCCCTAAAAAGTCCCATATTCCGATAATTCCAATAACTGGCTTTTACTCCCAAACTATATTGAGAATTACTTGAATGCATCCTTAAACCAGAAAAATGGTCCAATGTACTTTGTTGAAATTGATCTCTCGAAACCAATGTGTCAAAATTTGTGTTTTCATAAATACCAATCAAAGAATCTGTTTCATTAAATAACCTGTTTAAACCAAACACAGATGATTCATTTATATAATTTAAACGAAACTTATCATTATTCATGAGAAGCAAATAACTACCTATAGCCGCATTAAAACCCTTTATAGTAGAGTTACAGTTTTCTTTAAGGACAGGAATAAACTGAGGGGCGAAAAAATCCAATAGTGAATCATTTAAAACTCCTCCACTCCACTCTCTTTCTATTTTATTCGTTTCTCCACTAATTAACAAGCCATATTTATCAGACTGCTTTGAAAGTGAAAATCCATAATGGGATTGAGTATATGCTGTATTTCTAAAAAAACCATCGAGCTTGTTGGTATTGATTTGGGTATTTATAACCCAATTATTAGGTAACACCTGTCCATATCTAAATGAAACACGTTGTGCTCCTTGGCTTCCAAAAATATACCCAAAGCCAATATGAGGCAATGCACTTATCTCTTGTTTAATGTGTCTCTTATTGAAATGAATCTGATCAATGGCTGATCCTAATGGTCGCGAGATTTCACTTGACAAAAAAAAATGTGGGTTCTCAATTGAAATAAATGATTGATCCAGCACTCCTAGCCCTTCATTATTTGCACTCATTGAACCAAATGTGCGAAAATCACTTAAAAGTGTATCAGAAGAATATTCAGAAAAACCGATTTGCGACTTCATTCCGAAGCAAGCACAAAAAGAAATTAATAGTAGAATAAGTCTCATTTCAAAACAAACTTAATAAAAAAAGGGGCCCTAAAGCCCCTTTTAAAATTCTTAAAAAGAATAGACCTATAGTCCGTTTACATGCATTTGCAAACCAGATTTAAGATTTGACGCTTTGTTATCATGAATAATATTCTTTTTTGCTAATTTATCAATCATATTGAATACTGCCGGCAGTAATTTAACTGCATCCGCTTTTTTCGCTGTTTCTTTTAAGGTTTTCATCGCATTACGCGTGGTTTTGTGTTGATACTTGTTCAACACCCTTCTTTTTTCATTCGATCTAATTCGTTTAATCGCTGATTTATGATTTGCCATTTTATTTATTTAAGTTCATATTTTTATTCAAAACTGTAGCCCATAGGAGAATCGAACTCCTGTTACCAGGATGAAAACCTGGCGTCCTAACCACTAGACGAATGGGCCAATACAAGTAGCCCGTAGGGGAATCGAACCCCTGTTACCAGGATGAAAACCTGGCGTCCTAACCACTAGACGAACGGGCCATTAAAATCTCAAATACTCAATTTGAGAGTGCAAATATATGACGAAATTCTCTAATAACAAGTGAGACATTTGTTTTTTTGAGTGTATAAATAATAAGATTTGTCATAAAATTTCTACATTTTTGAAGTGAACGATTAAAATCACTGGGATTGTCGACAAAAAAAACAACAATTTGGTTCATCATTAACCCGATTTCTGGGACGCGTAGAAAAAAGAAATTGCCTACGCTTATTCGAAAGCACCTCAATCATCAAAAATTCGATTATCAATTATATTATAGTCAATACAAAGGTCATGCTGCCGAATTAACAAGAGATGCCGTTTCGAGAAAAATAGACATCGTCTGTGCAGTTGGAGGCGATGGATCAGCACATGAAGTTGGAGTGAATTTAATCAATTCTAATTCCTGTTTGGCAATTATTCCAAGAGGCTCTGGTAATGGAATCTCAAATCATATGGGTATCCCCAATCGCACGGTTAGGGCAATCAAATGTCTAAATAATTGTTTTCAGCTTCAAATTGATACGGTTGCTGTAAACGATTCTCATTTTCTAGGAATAGGAGGATATGGGATAGACGCATTTATTGCCAAAAAATTTGATCGATCTCGGAAAAGGGGCCTAAAAACATATATCAAACATACTGTACAAGAATTTTACAAGTACAAACCGATACAAGTAGAAATAGAAATTGAAGGAAAAAGTAAAAGCGTTGATGCCTTTTTGCTATCTATTGCCAACACCTCTGAGCTAGGAAATCGCTTTGCTATATCACCAAATTCAAGTGTTCAAGATGGAATTATTGAAATGGTTATTGTCAAACCATTCCCAAAATGGACCAGTCCATTTTTAGTTGCACGTTTTATTGGAAAAAATGGAGATAAGTCAAAATTTGTAGAAACGATCAAATTCAAAAAAGCAATTTTAAAATTAAATGATGATCTCGCTCATTATGATGGTGAACATATAAAAGAAGGAAAGACGATCAAAATTGAAGTTGTACCTAAGAGTCTTAACATTATCGTAAATAAGAATAAACTATCAAAAATATAATCCTTTGAAGATTGACTAAATTTGATTCGTAAGTAGTAACCCAAGTTCAAAAATTGAATAACTATGTTTTTTGTTTTTTCCAAATTACTTCTCTTTCTTCTGTCCCCTTTTACGTGGCTGCTCATTAGTCTGGGACTCTTTTTCTACATAAAAGATAAGGTTTGGAAAAAAAGGTTAATGTGGAGCACTGTGGTTATTTTTTTCTTCTTCTCAAATGGTTTTATTGTAAATCGATTGGTTTCTCTGTGGGAAATAGAAGGATTACAAATCGAAAAATTAAAGGAACACGAGTATGGGATTGTATTATCAGGAATGTTCGAATACAACAAGGATCTGAATAGACTTAGTGCAAGAAGAGGAGTTGATCGAATTTGGCAAGCCATTCAACTTTACAAAAAAAACAAAATAAATAAAATTGTTATTACAGGTGATTCTGGTTATGTATTAAAAGAAGGCTTGCATGAGGCCATGCAGTTAAGGCAAGATCTTATCTCGATGGGAATTCCCGAAGAAGACATTATCGTTGAAAATAAATCTCGAAACACCCACGAAAATGCCCATCAAACCCGGTTGATTTTTGAAAAAAAAGGGTTTTCAAAACAAAACCATTTACTTATTACCTCCTCGATGCATATGAGGAGAGCTCTCGCTTGTTTTGAAAAAGAAGGCATAAGTTGCTCACCATTTACTACCGATCATTATTCAATACACGCTGAATCAATATCACTAACTGAATTTATTCCAAGCCAAAACGCTTTTGCGATGTGGGATAAATTAATCAAAGAATGGGCGGGTTATACCATGTATAATATCATGGGCTATTTATGATGAATTTAGCAAATGTAGATGGTGAAGTCAATTATATCAAGTCCTTTTATACTGATGAGAAAGCAAACCGTTTTTTTAAAGAATTAGAGACTTACATCCAATATGAACAAAGAAATATAACCCTATTCGGTAAGCAATTTAAATCTCCTCGTTTAGAAGCATTTTTCACAAAAGAAAATCAAGTTTATAGCTATTCAGGGACGAAGCTAGAAAGCCACGCATTTACGACAACTTTAAGAGAAATTTGTCAGGACCTCGAAAGGTTTACCAATAGAAATTTCAATTCAGTACTTGTGAATGTATATCGAAGTGGATCTGATGGTAATGGATGGCATTCAGATGACGAAAAAGAGCTTGGTAAAAACCCCTTCATTGCCTCGTTAAGTTTGGGCGAAACAAGAAAAATTCAATTTAGACATAAGGCGCAAAATCATAAATTCCAAATCGAGATGAAGCATGGGAGCTTATTGGTCATGAAAGGATCTTTACAGCACCACTGGAAACATCATATTCCTAAAACGAAAAAAGAAATAGGCAAAAGAATTAATTTGACTTTTAGATCAATTAAGAATTGATCCAAGTTCTTTTACTCCTGAGGATTTGTTGGGTTTGATATTCCAAAGTATTCTCTTTTTCTTGATAATTGTATACCCATTTTGCCTCTGGTGGCATACTCAACAAAATAGACTCTGTTCTTCCCCCGGAATATATACCAAACTTTGTTCCTCTGTCATGCAACAAATTAAACTCAACATAACGGCTTCGTCTTAACAATTGCCAATCTCGTTTCATTTCATCCATTCTTTTTGACTCGGAAATTTGTTCTGCATACAATATTGGAAATAATCGCCCCAGCCCCAAACAAAATTCAAGAATTTGTTCTTTGGTCATTTTTTCATTTTCAGACATCTGATCAAAAAAGATTCCCCCTACTCCTCTTGACTCTTTCCTATGACTTAAATAAAAATAATCATCTGCCCATTTTTTATATCGCATGTACATAGATGGGTCATATTGATCACATAATTTTTTCAGTTTTTCATGAAAACGAATGGCAAGATCTTCATTGATATAAATAGGAGTCAAATCAATACCTCCTCCAAACCAATATTTATCTTCATCAATTTCAAAATACCGAATATTCATATGGATTATCGGATGTTCGACTTTTCTAGAATGAAGAACAATAGAAACACCTGTAGCAAAAAAAGAATCCCCTTCTAATTTTAATTGATTGGACATTTGACTAGAAACGGGTCCAAAAACTTTTGAGAAAGCTACTCCTCCCTTTTCTATTATAGCACCTTCTTTTATCGTATTTGTCCGACCACCGCCTCCTTCATCTCTTGACCATACGTCAGAATCAAAGAATGAATTCCCATCAAGCTTTTCAAGTTTTTCGCAAACGACGCTTTGTATTTCTTCGAATGAGGATGAAATTTGATTTCTATCCATTATTCAACTATTGAAATGTCTAGGTTATCAAAATTTAATATGTAACCACCCATATTATGATTTAATGGACTTCCTTCAAAATCAAATCTAAAGTTGTGAACCAATCCCTTCTGTAATGGAGTATCATACAACAAGTGCAATACAATGTTTAAGGTTGCATCATAACCTATTCCTGACATCTTTGTCAAATCTGAATTGAATCTACTTCTATACCTCCGGTGAATGCTTTTTGTAGAAGGGTTGTTATAATCCAAATGAGTTCCTACAGAATATCTAAATGGCGTTATATTCTCAATGCTAGATGTATATTTGATTTTTTTGATCCATTGTTCTTTACCATAAATAATAACATCCTCTTTTTCACTAGCAAAACTCAAAACATCTCTGACTATTTCCTCATCTTCGGAAAGCAGAACATATAAAGTTTTTATGTTTTTTTTATTTGCAAAAAACTTATAATTCGTAGCGTTTGCCTCAATCAACTTTGTTTTCGCATTAATGTTATAATACACTTCTAAAAACTTATTTTGATTGACTATTTCCAAGGAATCACTTGTTTTGATAAAAACCAATTGACAGGAATCTGTATTCGAAAGGTGTTTGGCTAAAACATATTGTTTTGCTCTATCTTCTGGCTCCATAAAATAATCATTTGCTCTATAATCATGAAGCTTATTGAGGCTTTTGAGTGGATAAACAATTTTCATTGTTTTATCCGATGACCATTCTTTCAGTTTTTCAGCTTTTTTATAATTGAATGGAGCAAAAATTAAATCTGAATTTACAAGTTCTTCCCTCTTCAAAATACTATCAAATGGATTCATTTGTGATTCATAATCATAAAAGTAAAAGTCACACTTAACACCGTGATTTTTTAATGAATCAATTGCCAACAATGCCCCCATGTAATAATCTACGGCGAATCTTCTGATGTTGCGAACATCAACAGTATCTAGATTAAAGGGCAAAAAGACAACTACATTTCGATGAATTGAATCATTTTCAAAATACGAAACACTATCTAAAAATATTTCGGTGACCATCCCCAATGTGTCTTGATTTTCTCGTTCTTTTACTTCAAGTTCTTTTTTTAATGGAATAATGAGTACTTGTCCTTCACTAAGTACATTAGATGTTAATTGATTTCGATTTGACAATGTATCAATCGAAACCATAAATCTTCTCGAAATAGAATATAGCGTCTCGCCTGAATGAACAACATACTCAACAAGAGAATCTTCAAAATCAGATGAGGTGTTTTCAATATTAGAATGAGTACTAAAAGGATTATCATTAGTAGATGCTAACTTGATGGGACGAATAATGTTTTTAATTATAATTTCTTGACCTTTTTGAAGACCTTCTTTAATACTTGGATTGTAGGCTACAATTGTATCAATAGGTTTAGAATATCTTTTCGAAATCCCGTATAAAGTTTCACGATGCCTAACAATATGAATGAAGTCGTCATATTTTACAGGAATCCAGATCAACTGTCCGATTTTCAGTCCTTCTGAGAGTTCGGGATTATTCTCTTTTAATTGATCTATTGACGTTTCGTAGGTAACCGAAATGCTATAAAGGGAATTGTTGGATTCAACTTTATGCATGTAATACATTTCTCCTTCTTTTTCACCAATACTTGCATACTTCTGCTCAAAAGAGAAAAAAGCCAAACAAACGAAAAACGCAATTAATATCAATTTCATACTATTCCCATTCTATTGTAGCAGGAGGTTTAGAGCTTATATCGTAAGTTACTCTATTGATCCCTTTTACTTGATTAATGATCCTATTAGACATTAAAGCTAAAAAATCATACGGTAAATGACACCAATCGGCAGTCATTCCATCCGTAGAATATACAGCCCTAAGCGCGACAGCATTTTCATAAGTTCTTTCATCACCCATTACACCAACCGATTGAATGGGTAGGAAAATAGCTCCAGCCTGCCAAACCTCATCATATAAACCATGTTCTTTTAATCCTTCAATAAAAATATAATCAACCTCTTGCAAAATGCGTACCTTTTCTTTTGTAACATCTCCCAAAATACGAATTCCTAGGCCTGGACCGGGAAAAGGATGTCTGCCTAAAATCTTAGAATCAATTTCCAATGATTTCCCAATACGTCTCACCTCGTCTTTAAAAAGTTGTTTTAAAGGCTCTACCACCTTGAGCATCATATAATCGGGCAAGCCTCCCACATTGTGATGAGACTTTATGGTTTGAGAAGGTCCTCCCGTAGCAGAAATAGATTCGATGACATCGGGATAAATAGTTCCCTGACCTAACCAACGTGCATCCTGTATTTTTTTTGATTCTTCCTCAAATACATCAATAAATACTTTTCCGATAGCCTTTCTTTTAAGTTCGGGATCGGTAACACCGTTCAATGCATCGTAAAATCTTTCTGCAGCATTTACTCCAACTACATTCAATCCCATGCCTTTATAAGACTCAAGAACTGATTCGTACTCATTTTTTCTTAATAATCCATTATCCACAAATATTCAATGCAGTTGAGTACCAATAGATCTATGAAGAAGGACAGCTGCTACAGAGGAATCAACTCCCCCAGAAAGGCCTAAGATCACTTTATCTTCTCCAATTTGATTTTTTAAATTATTACAGGTTTCATTGACAAAAGAATGGGGTGTCCAATCACCTTGGCATCCACAGATGTCAACTATAAAGTTTTTTAACAAAATCTTTCCTTCCGTAGAATGATATACCTCAGGGTGAAATTGAACACCATAGGTTTGTTCACCATTTATGGAGTATCCTGCCACCTCAACATCTTCAGTTGAAGCAAAAACTGAATAGTTTTCAGGAATACTTTTAATGGTATCACCATGAGACATCCACACTTGTGATCCTGAAGTCATTCCGTTGGAAATGGTTTCATTAGCTTTTATTTTTGAGATTAATGCCCTACCATACTCACGCGTACTTGAAGGCAATACTTCTCCCCCAAAGTTGTGAGATAGAAATTGTGCACCAAAACAAATCCCTAAAAGAGGTAACTTTCCTTTTATTTGTGATAAATCTGGACGAGGTGATTTATTATCTAATACCGAAAATGGACTTCCTGATAAGATAACTCCAACCACTAAAGCGTCCAACTCTGGAATTTTATTCCATGGATGTATTTCGCAATATACATTGAGCTCCCTAATCCTTCTGGCAATCAATTGGGTGTATTGAGACCCAAAATCAAGAATAATTATTTTTTGATGCATGTGGCAAAGATAATTCTTATAACCATTAGGCACTTTAAAACTTCAATAATAATTCATAATTTTTATTCGCCAGAAGCAAGAAAAATGGAAGTTTAGCCCATTTTTCACATTGCTAGGTAGAACGCTTCCTTTCATCCTTTAATTTGTTTAAATTTGCAATCCATAAATTCCTAATAAAATGATTGGAAATCTCTTAAAAAAAATTATCGGTGATAAAAACACCAAAGATCAATCTACGTATCAACCATTTGTAGAATCAGTAAATGCTGTATACCCAGAAATACAAAGCCTAACAGATAACGAATTACGCTCACAAACAAATATTTTTATTCAAAAAATACAAGAAGATAAGTCTTCATTGGAAGATCAACTTTCTGAGCTCAAAGAAGAAGCAGAAAACCCAGAGCTTTCAATTCAAGATAAAACAGCAATTTTTGAAAGAGTTGAAAAACTAGAAAAAGAGGTTGATGAAAGAATAGAAGAAACCCTCTTAGAAATTTTACCTCAAGCCTTTTCTGTTATCAAAGAGACCGCATATCGATGGGCAAACAATGGGAAACTGGTTGTTGACGCACAAGATTTTGACAAGGATCTTGCTGCTTCA
>JABJEE010000259.1 GCA_018665005.1 Flavobacteriales bacterium | reverse complement strand
GTATTTTAGACATATATTGACTTATGTTGCTGTGAATAAACATGTTGCATTGATTTTGAATGAACCAATTATTTAAAGATTTGACATGAATTGTTATATTTATTAAAATTTGATAAGGGTTCGTTGTTTTCGTAATTCCGTGATTCATGAAAAACAATTTCTCTTATTGCCATTTAGTGTCTTATGTTGTAAATAAAAATATATGTGGAAAGTAGCGTTAATATTGATTTTTACTTTGGTTACAGTACCGGTGGTTTGCTTTTATTATGATGACCCAATAACCATTTTACAAGGAGAAGCTCTTGTTACATTGTTATGGGTTTATGGCATTGCCTCTTTTCTTTGCTTTATAGTAAGTTCGATAACGGATAACTATAGTCAAGTAGATAAACTGTGGAGTATTATGCCTATTCCCTACTTATGGATTTTGGTGCATTATTCTGACTATAATCCTCGTTTGATTTTGATGGCTATTTTGGTGACTACATGGGGAATTAGGTTGAGTTTGAATTTTGCGCGAAGAGGAGGATATTCAATCAAATTCTGGACTGGAGAAGAAGATTATCGCTGGTCGATTCTAAGAGCCAAACCTGGGTTTGAGCAAAAATGGAAATGGATACTATTTAATTTGTTTTTTATTTCATTTTATCAAATGGGACTGGTTTTATTAACGACCTTGCCTGCATTACGGGTCTTGGGAAACCATTCCGAAATGGGTTTTTTTGATGTTGTATTGGCGGTGATTATATTGGGTCTGATATTTATCGAGTATTTGGCAGATCAACAACAATTTGATTATCAGTCGGTCAAGTACGCTCAATTAAAAGAGGATAAGGTTGACCCGTTTTATAAAATTGGTTTCGTTCATTCTGGATTATGGGCTTATATGCGTCATCCAAACTACATGGCAGAGCAGGCCATATGGATGGTTTTCTATTTTTATTCTGTTATTGCAACAGGTTATTGGATAAACTGGACCATTACAGGAGGTCTTTTATTGGTGCTTCTTTTCAAGGGGAGCTCGGATTTCTCAGAATCTATATCCACTGAAAAGTATCCTGAATATAAGAGGTATCAGAATTCGGTAGGTCGGTTTCTACCCATAAAAGGAAGATTTTCCGCTGATAAAAAATAAAGAAAACGAACTAAAATAATGGATGACTGGTACCAAAATGTTATATGATGACTTCGTTATAGTTTATATTGACCTTTTTTGTGTAATTCAAAAATGATTGCAGCTTCCATTTTAGAATCGTCAAGTCCACGATGTTCCTCCATTTTAGGTGTTGTAGGAAACAAGATGTCCCATGCTTCTTGGGCTTTTGGCCATTTGTATCCAAACTTGCCTTCAATTTTAAAGTAATCCACACTTTCTTTCATTGGACATTTGACTTGAGGACCTAAATCAAAACCATAGTTTGAAAGGAAAGCGCTATCAAAATCTCTATTCCATGCCGTGATTTGACCTTTAAACGGGTCTATTAGAGACTGAATTTCATCAAAATATTCAGTTATAGGCAAGGCGTTTCTAATCTCTTCAATCTGCATAAACCCATTCTCGAAAATCCACGCATTTCTATGCTTTGCGGTTAGTTTGGGGTCTTTAAAGACTTGGTCGAAAAGAATAGTGATTTCTCCAGTGTCTAAATCTAATTTGACCATTCCCAATTCCAAAATCAGGTCTTCTTTAGGATTCAACCCTGTCGTTTCTATATCAAGTACAATAATTTCTCTAGGCATCAAATAATATTTTTGAATTGATTTGAAAAGAATAAAAGTATTATTTTTTCTTCAGACGTTAAGGTATTAATCTTTAATTGTAGGATACTATTTAAATCAACACCACCTATTGTTTTATACAAGTAAAAAAGACAATTTTGTATTCTAATTATGATTGATTCAGACACGACAACTTCTAAGGATAATAAAGCCAAATTATATGAATCTGTTTATGTTCAAATGAATGCGCTTTTATCAGCTGAGGATAATAAAATTTCCAACATGGCTAATTTCGTTGCGGTTTTAAAAACAAGCTTTGATTTTTTTTGGGTTGGATTCTATTTGGTAGAGTCTAATGAATTGCTTTTGGGACCTTTTCAAGGACCTGTGGCTTGTACTAGAATCACAAAAGGTAAAGGAGTGTGTGGTACTTCTTGGTCAAGTAATAGATCAATAGTTGTTGGTGATGTTCATAGTTACCCGGGACATATTGCATGCAATGCTGCATCGAAGAGTGAAATTGTAATACCGTTAGTATACGATGACCAAGTTATTGGCGTTTTAGATATTGACAGCGATGAATTTGACTTTTTTGATGAAGTAGATAAAGAATGGCTTGAAAAATTATGTACATGCTTACTTTCCGTTATTTAATAATTACTATACTCCTTACATCCGCTTGTGCTCAGGTTGGAAGTATTTCAGGTGGCGCAAAGGATGTGATTGCCCCAAGAATCGAATTTTGCAATCCTTCTGATGGGCAGCTTAATGCTGTAGTAGAGCAGATGACGATTGAATTTGATGAGTTTGTTAAGTTGCAAAACCCAATGGAAAACATCATTCTATTACCTGCAAATGTTGAATATGAGTATCTTCTAAAAGGAAAAACACTTCAAATTGATTTCCAGGAAAAGCTAAAAGACAACACGACCTATTCTTTATATTTAAATGGTGCAATTCTGGACATTACTGAAGGAAATGACTCCCTAATTCAAATCGCTTTTTCTACTGGCCCCGAAATAGATGAAAATCAAGCTTCTTTTATTGTTTCAGATGGGTATTCAGGAAAACCCAATAAAAACGTTTTAATCGCTTTATATGATTCTTTGACTCAGATTGAGCCCACTTATTTTTCAAAATCTGATGATCAAGGTTACTCAAGATTAAGAGCATTAAAAGAGGGGTCTTTTTATTATGCGGCGTTTTTAGATGAAAATAAAAATAGAATAAGAGATAGAGATGAAATTCAATTCGCCAGTAAAGACGCGGTTTATTTAGATTCAACTTTTTCGGATACATTAAAAATGCCTATCACGAAGCCTGAGGTATCATTTTTAAATATAGATGCGGAGTTTATTACGCCATATATCTTGGAGGTGAATAAACCAAATTGGGTTTCCTTTGATTCTCTAATATTTAAAGACCATGATTTGAATGTTTTGGATGGCTTTGTTCTCGGAGAAAATACCCGAAGGTATATCGTTTCTGAATATGTTGAGGCTTTAGAGATAAATATTGACACGCTCAATAAGAAGGTGAGGAATGATGTGGATTTGAGCATTCTAAGTTTAATAAATCCGATTAAAAATCTCGAGTTGTTTCCAGATTCTTGTTGCATCGAGCTTAATTTTGAAGCTCCAATTCATAAACTAAATGGAGGTATCAGTATGTTAAATCTTAATGACAGCAGCAGGATTGAATTTGATTCTAGTCAAATCAGCTTTAATTTGAATAAAGTTTCAATAGATTTCAAGAATCAATCTTTTACCAAGGCCATTCTTAACATTGATTCTGCATCTGTTTCTACGGCAAATGGAATTGTAAATGATAAGTTAAACATGATCATAGGGCGAATAGCAGAAGAAGAGTTGGGTGTTATCAATGTGAATGTAGAAACTGAATTGGATTACTGGTTTATTGAATTGTTTCAAAATAATAAATTGGTGTCATTACAAACTGACTTTGTCCAATCAGATCTTGTCTCTTTTGCAAACTTGAAGCCAGGAAAATACGAAGTGAGAGTAGTAAAAGACGAGAATAAAAACAATAGATGGGATGCTTTTAATCCAGAGGATTATTCTGGTCCAGAAAAAAGATTCATCTACAACAGAACGATTAAAGTCAAGGCCAATTGGGAACATGAAGTTGATTTTGAAATCATTGAATAATGACGAAGTCTTCAATTGAATTTCCCGCTAGAAAGTCCTTGAAGTTCAATCTTCGTTTTCCTTCCATTTGAAAATCTATAACCAGTAGGTGATAATCTGAGCAAGGGAAAAGAATACCATCCTCGGTCGCAGAGAGACTGGTTTTTTCGCCTTCCTTCACGATGATATCCGTTTTCCTGGTATGATAAAGTTTAAAAGAAACATCCTTATTCTTTGTGGTATTCTTTAGAACACACCAGGCTCCGGGATAAGGAGAAAGTCCTCTTATTTTATTGTATACTGCATCAAGTGAGTCTGTCCAATCTATTTGACAATCATTTTTAAATATTTTTGGCGCGGCATTAAATGTTGATAATGTATCCAATGATTGGTTTTGTCGCGTTGTTTTTCCAACAACCAATTCGTTGATCGTTTCATCGATCAAATCGCTTCCAATCAACATCAGATGATCATGCAATTCACCTGCTGTCATATCATTTGATATTTCGGCTGTTTTTCTTTTTATGATGTCTCCGGTGTCAATTACTTCATTAATAAAGAAGGTAGTAACACCTGTTTTTTTCTCTCCATTCATGATGGCCCAATTGATTGGTGCAGCGCCTCTGTAATCTGGTAAAAGAGATGCATGTAAGTTAATTGTGCCCATAGGAGGGATTTTCCAAACGATTGCAGGTAGCATTCGAAAGGCCACAACAATAAATACATCTGCATTCAATTCCTTTAATGGATTGATAAATGAATCATCTTTTAAGTTCAATGGTTGAAGAATGTTTAGTCCTTGGTCTTCCGCATACACTTTGACATCACTTTTCCGTATTTGCTGTCCCCGACCAGATGGGCGGTCAGGAGCAGTAACAACACCAACGATTTGATGCCCGCTTTTGACAACGCGATCTAAAACCGTAACGGCAAAAGTTGGGGTTCCCATAAAAACAATACGGAGCTTTTTTGTCATAATTATACTTTTTTAGTTTTCCAGCTGGAATTTCTCAAATAAAGAAAAGACATGATCCCAATGGTGCCGAAATATATATATTCAACCGTCCAAATCCAAAAGATTTGAAAGTTTAGAACCCGAATAAAAAGAAAGCACGCAGATAAATAAAGCGTAATGGTTGTAATTTCTATAATAAGGGAATACATGGTGTTTCCACTTCCAAGTATGGTTTGATAATAAACAGAAACTATTCCATATAAAATGATTGAAACTGAAATCAACCTCAAGATTTCAGCACTCATGCCGATATAAATCTCTTCTGGATTAATGATGCCTATGAGTGTTTCTGGATATAATATTGCCCCATGAAAAAAGACGATCAAAAATCCTGTAGTAAGCAATTGAATCCTTTTTTGAATAATAGGAATTTCATTTTCTTTCTTTTCACCGAGATATTGTGAAATATAGGTTTTCGTCGTACCAGCAAAACCCCAAACAGGAACAAAAGCAAGGAAGTAAATGGAACGGATATTTTGTGATACAGTCAACTCAAAAATACCTCTTTGCTCGAGCATGATAAAGAATATCGTCCAAGTGCCAAGTGCAAGACATCCTTGAAGCATTATTGGACTTGATATTTTTAGCAAATTTAATAATGATTTGGTTTTAAATAATCTGAATCGAGCGAGAACATGTTCTCTATCAATTAAGAAAAAACATAGCATAGTCAACATACCTAACACATCTGAACAGGTACTTGCTAAGGCAGCCCCTTTAACTCCCATTTCTGGCAATCCAAAATGACCGAAGATCAATCCGTAATCTAAAATAATATTTAATGACGCTGTCAATATCGCTGAAATCAAAACGGGAAACGTTTTTCCTTTTGCAAGGAAATAAGCCTGCATCATTAGAAATAAACCAGATGGAAAAATTGCCAAAGAACGAATTCCAATAAAATCTCCCTGAAGTGATGCTATTTGAGTATTTACTGAATAGGATTTAATCCAATCGGGTATAAAAAAGAACATGAGAGCAAACAGCACACCAGAAAAAATAATTTGAAAAACAAGTCCGGCACTAAATACCCTTCCCAACATATTGTGTTTATTCTCTCCAATTCTCCTTGCCATAACTATTTGAGCACCATCGCCAACCCCTACGATAAGCATATAAAACGTGATATATATGAGACCGGCATTACCTACTGCATCAAATGCAATAGTTGAATATCGACTAATAAACGAGGCATCTGTTATCAATACAATCGATTGTACAAAACCAGAAAACATCATTGGCAGTGCAATCTTAAGAATGGTTGAATATTTATAGTCTAAACTCATAAAACAGTTCGCAAAATTAAGAGAATTCTTTTCTTTAAATAAGATATTGATTTGGTCTTATTTATGTTGACAATTAAATAAGGAAAAGTCGCAGTAGTTGCTTATTCTTAATTATTTTTGCTAAAAATATTTATTATGGCAAGTAAAAGAACTTTTAAAAGACACCTGAATGAAATGGTATTCGATATTGTTGAAGAATGCTTCTTCTTGCAGTTGACAGATGAGACAAAAATTAAAGATACGGATAAGCTGATAGATGAAGCAGCAACATTCCAGGATGATGTTTTAAGCAAGGTCTATAAGAGTAAATCTAAAAAAGAGTTCTCAGAAATAACGGTTCACGTCAATGAAAAGGCTCAGTATTTTGTTGAAAAGTTGAATAAACTCAATAAATAATATGATTCATTTGTTTCAGCATAAAAAAACAATTGCTGGAATTATTGGATTTATTTTTTTTATTTCTTTAGCCTTTTGGGAGGAAAACTCTCTGCAAAACAGGTCGATGGCCATGGCTGTTTTGATGGTTTTTTTCTGGGTATTCGAGGTTGTCCCCATATATGTTACAGCACTTATCCCTTTGGCTTTATGCACTCCTTTGGGTTTGTTGGACCCATCTGAATTGGCTTTGGCGTATGGCAACAATAATGTTTATCTATTTCTCGGAGGATTTATTTTGGCACTTGCTCTAGAAAAATGGGGAGTTCATCATCAGATCGCATCGCGAATTTTGTCCATAATGGGTTCTACAAAATCAAAGATTCTCATCGGGTTTGGATTGAGCTCTTATATCTTAAGTATGTGGATATCAAACACGGCAACCACATTAATGATGCTTCCTATGGCATTGTCAATCATTCAAACTCAAAAAGGGTCTGAATCGTCTAACAGGTTTTCATTATTGTTAATGCTTACTGTTGCCTATGCGGCAAGTATAGGGGGGATGGCGACGCTTGTTGGTTCTCCTCCAAACACCCAAATGGCAGGAACATTATCGAGTACTTTTGGTATACACATTAGTTTTTGGCAATGGATGAAAATCGGTTTACCTGTGAGCCTTGTTATCTTCTTGATTTTAAATATGTTTTTTCAAATTATACTTGGCTCACAAAGAAATGATGAGGTGGTTATCAACCTAAACCAGAGCAAATGGACGATACCTCAAAAAAGAGTATTGATCACATTTGGATTGGTGATCTTGTTATGGGTGACACGGGGGCTAATAGTTGATTATACGGGTGTGACTTTTAAGGATTCAAGTGTTGCAATTTTAGGTGCGATAATGTTGTTTATTATTCCATCTAAGGTGACTGAAGAAAAATTATTGAAATGGAGTGATACCATTAAAATTCCGTGGGGCATTTTGGTTTTATTTGGGGGAGGTATTGCATTAGCATCTTCTCTAGAAAAAAGTCATGTCTTGGAGTTGGTTTTTCAAAGTGCGAACAGCATTTCTTCATGGCATTATTTTTATTTATTGCTATTGGTTATATCCATTTCTATTTTTGCTACTGAGCTCATGTCAAATTTAGCATTGGTATCTGTCTTGGTTCCTATAATTGCTATGCTGGCTCTAGGAATGGGGCAGTCAGTTCTTGCACTTTGTATACCGCTGACACTTGCGGCAAGTTGTGCTTTTATGATGCCTATTAGCACGCCTCCAAATGCCATTGTTTTTTCTTCAGGAAAAATAAGTATTAAGCAGATGGCTGCTTATGGTTTTTTTATGAATCTCTTTTCTGTACTAATCATAGTAATCTACAGCTACTTTTTTCTTTGAGACAAAAAAAAAGCGCCTGAAGGCGCTTTTTAATTCAAATGTTTTCAGACTAGTTATTGTCTTTTTTTGAGCAACAAGATTTGTTTGTACTGCTTGAAGCACAAGATTTTGATTTTGCTTCGCAAGATCCTTTCTTTTTCTTCTTTCTTTTTTTCTTTTTCTTTTTATCGTCGTCTTTCAATTCGATGTTAGAATCGTTCACAGCAGCATATGTATTTACAGCATATGACCCACTGAATACGATAAGGGCAAGTATTAGATATAGTTTTTTCATGTTTAAATAATTTTAGTAAATATAATGAAATCAATTTAGGAAGCCAATATTAGTTAATCTAGATTGAACTTTATCCCCAATATTAACATCAATTTTAGTGCCAAGCGGTAGGAATAAATCTACTCGAGATCCAAACTTTATAAAACCCAATTCTTCTCCTTTTTTCACAGAAGAATCAATTTCTCCATAATAACATATTCTACGCGCAACTGCTCCTGCAATTTGTCTGATTAAAATTTCTTGCCCAGAGTCATCTTTTACGACCATGGTTGTTCGTTCATTTTCGGTACTGCTTTTGGGGTGCCATGCTACCAGGAATTTACCAGGATGATATTTTTGATAAACCAAACTCCCTGTTATGGGATAATAGTTGGCATGAACATTAAGTGGCGACATGAAAATGGAAACTTGAATTCTACGATCTTTGAAATATTCAGTCTCTTCAGTCTCTTCTATGACGACCACTTTTCCATCGGCAGGACACACGATTTCATTTTTCTC
>JABJEE010000258.1 GCA_018665005.1 Flavobacteriales bacterium | reverse complement strand
TCAACCTTACGTTCAGAATGGGAAAAAGAGGTTAAAACTTAATTGAGGACCAAAGAATGTTCTAAATCATTATGAATATTTTGAAATTAAAGAAACAAAGTATCATTGATTCTAAGTGCTATTAAAATTTCTAACGCAAATGAATAAATGACTTTTAGAAGTAAAAATTAATTCACTATAATTTGAGTATCGGTGAAAGGGTAATTGTTTTAGAGAAAAATACTACCTTAGAATAAATTATAAATCATGAAAACGCTATTTAGTTTTTTACCTATGGCTATAGGCTTATTTATCATTTCTTCTTGCAGTAAATGTAAAGATTGCACTTGTACACAAACTATTACGCAAGGCGGGATGACATCTACACAGTCATTCGAATCAACGGATGTATGTGATGAAGATTTAGATAACATGGAAGGGACAATTAGCTTTACTCAAAATATTGGCGGTTTCGAACAATCTGTTGAGCAAACATGTACCTGTAAGTAGGGTTGTAGACTTACATTCTGAACATCTTTTAACCCGCCCATAAGAGTGGTTCTTTTTGTAGCTCCGCCCGGAGCTAAAAACCATTTGTTGAGATTATTCAATTTTAAAAACACGTTCACAAGACCCATCGCTATAAATATAAATGAGCGGAGTATTTGGTTTAACTATGGTTTCCCTTCCTAGAACATCAATAATCTTCAATAATTCTTTGTCTTTTGAATAAAGCTCAGGAATAGTCGTAACTCCACATTCGGGAACTATACTACTTATTGGATTTAAGGATAGAGCATAATCATAAAGCTCATCACAAATGTAAAGGTTTGTCCCACCTCCATTGGAAAGTACGCATAACCCAATATTTGATTCCGGATCGACATACATGTCTGTTGAAACACCAAGTTCACCTCCATTGTGACCCCAGAGTAAAGTTTCACCTCCACTGTGATAGAGTAACTCTTTATACCAATTCAACCCTTGTTTACTTTCAATCGAAGGAATTTGTGGTGTCCACATTTCACTGACAGATGAGGGAGATAATATGGCATTACTTCCCAAAGTCCCTCCATTTAAAAAAGCAATCATGTAATTTGCCAGATCCCTAATGGAACTTCTTAATTGACCGTCAGGATAATCGGCAAATCCATAATGTGGATTCGCAGTATAATTCCCATTGGAATAGGAATAGGGTCTTGCCACCTCATTAGAGTCAAGATCCGACATGTGCCATGCTGTTTTTTCCATGCAAAGGGGTTCGAAAATATGCTCATCACAATAGTCATCAAAAGGCATTGAACTTACAATTTCCGTGATATAGCCATTGAGTGCAGTAGCCATATTCGAATAGTTGAAGACTGTTCCTGGAGCAGCACTAAGAAAATTTTCATTGGCATTGTAATTTGCGCCAGCTACGGTAAAGTAATCTTGCATGCAGGCCTCTAGACTCATGGTTGGATCGGGATATCCATAATAATTACTCATGGCGGACCAATTGTCTTTAATTGAAGATGAATGTGTCATGAGCTGTTGAATCGTCATTGGTGTCGTACTTTGCACAGGGTGATTTAATGGCCAAGGCAAATATTCGTTGATGTCATTATTGAGCTGCAACATGCCATCTTCTTTGAGTTGCATGGTGGCCGTTCCGGTAAATAGTTTTGACATTGATGCCAATAAAAATTGAGTGTTGTCTGTCACTGGAATTCCATTTTCTATATCAGCAAACCCGTAACATTGCAACCAGACAATTTCACCATTTTTCACAATGACGGTGGCCATTCCGGGAAAGTGCTCTGCTTCCATTTCATCCATAATGTACTCATCCAGAGGCACACTCGGATTTGGGTTTTGACCTAAACAAATTGCCGTTTGCAGGATCATAAATAAAACAATCAATTTTTTCATAGTTTATATATTCTAGATGATAGTTTCTTTTTCATTCCAGTTATTATTTTGAAATCAAAAAAGTGGCTCCACCAGGAATCGAACCTGGATCTAAAGTTTAGGAAACTTCTATTCTATCCATTGAACTATGGAGCCGTTGGGCAAAAGTATCTATTTTCTCAAAAATTTTTCTAAGACAAGCCAAGTTTCTTCTGATGTTTTATCCCATGAGAAATCTTTAACTCTTTCTTTGCCATTTTCAACCAACTCTTTTCTAAGATCTGAATCTTCATTGAGTCTGGACATTTGAGAAGCCATCTCTTCGACATTAAATGGGTCAAAATATATGGCTGCGTTACCTGCAATTTCTGGAAGACATGTTTTGTTACTCGATACAATGGGAACGCCACTTTTCATTGCTTCAACTAGAGGTATGCCAAAACCTTCAAAGTATGGCGGATAAACAAGAGCAAAAGAGCTACCCATTATTTTTGCCAAATCACTAGAATTTACATGACCCGTAAAAGTCACAAATTCTTGTATTTCAGCAGGAATATGAATGGATTGATTGCGCCACATATTGCTTCCCACGATGACCAAATGATATTCTGTATACTTTTTGTGATATAAAGAAAAAGCTTGGAGTAATCGTTCTACATTTTTTCTGGGATGAATTGACCCAACAAAAACAAAAAAAGGTCGACCACAAGCAAATTTGGTTCGTATTTCATTCTTTTCGTCTAGACTGATCAACGAGAAGTGATCACAAGCACCATTATATATAGTACTTACTTTTTCAGAAGGCAGATCGTAAGATTTAATGATGTCATTTTTAGAGAATTGGGATACACTAATGATATGATCCGCTTTTTTTGCAAATCGAGGATAATAAATGCGATAATAATTTCTTACAAACCAAGGTAAATCTTTAGGATTGTGTTCAAAATTCAAATCATGGATCGTAATTATCTGCGGGGTGTTGGTTCTGAGATTACAAATTCCATCAGGGGACCAAAACAAATCGATATTGTATTTAGCCAGAGCCCTCTTTAGTGAGATGCTCCCCCAAATCACATTGAGTATCGGATGTCTTGTAACCGGACCAACAACAACGGCATGAACATTCTTGCTGAAAATGTAGTCTTACGAAAAAGGTCTGTCGAAAAATAGATAAAATTGATGTTCAGGGTGGTTTTTACAGATTCTTTTACAAATCTCAAGAGTATAATTACCGAAACCTTCTAGCTTATTAGAAAGGAGATGTCTACAATTGATTGCTATGTTCACGTCTAAAATTGATGTATGTAATTGTCTTTTTTTTCTTTGCCAATTGTTGTTTCAGGGCCATGTCCACAATATACAATGGTATCTTCTGGAAGCTGAAACATGACGTCAAAAATAGAGTTTTTTAACGTTTCTAAGTCTCCTCCTGGTAAATCTACTCTTCCAAAGCTGCCATTAAAGAGAACATCTCCATTAATAACAAACTTATTTTCTTGATTATAGAGGACTACATGACCTGGAGCATGACCAGGCGTATGATGAATTTTGAATTTCATTAAACCAAAAGAAATCTCTGACTGATCTATTAGATATTCATCAGGGTCTGGGGATGTTTTATATTTTTCAAAACCGTAGACATGTGCATAGGATTCCACAGAGTGCAAGGTGGAAAGATCTTCTTTATGCAAGTATAAGGGGATGTTGTATTTCGATTTAACCGCTGCATTTCCTAAAATATGATCAATATGGGCATGTGTATTGATAAGAGCGATTGGTTTGAGATTGTTTTCTTCGATGAAACCAAATAAAACCTCTTCCTCATGACGTTCGTAGCAACCTGGATCGATAATTAGACAGTTTTTTTCTTGGTCGTAGATGACAAAAGTGTTTTCTTGAAAAGGGTTAAATTGGAACGAATGTACTTTAACTCCCATGTGTGTTAACGGTTTTATCTAATTAGATTGACATGTCCACTAAGCTCGTATTCTTTATATGTGAAATCAGTGTATATCAATTTCCAAATATACGTACCATCTTGACAATTTACCCCATTAAATGTTCCATTCCATGATTCATTGGGTGAATTCATAGTGTGAATGAGTTCTCCCCATCGATCAAAAATAGTACACTTCATTTCAAGAAGGTTACCGCCGGAGACTTCAAACACATCATTAATACCATCATTGTCAGGAGTAAAAGTGTTTGGTACATAAACGACAGCATCGTAGATAATGGTAATATATTCCTCGGATGAACAGCCGTTAAGGTCAGTAAAGGTAACTTCATAAGTGATTTCCTGATTTGGTGTTGCAATAGGGTTTTGACAGTGAATACAAGATAAATACTCGGCTGGTGACCATATAAATGACCCTGCTTGATCTGAAAATGCTTCAAGCTGTATTTCATCACCATAAAATGCAATTACGTCATTTGATGTTTCAAATGACGGATAAGGAAATAAGGACACATAAACAAAAGCAGTATCAAAACACCCATTATCATCTATTCCGATGACCATATAATTGGTACTTGAGTTTGGTATTACGGTGACTTCATTTCCAAATTGGCTCACAACGGTATTGGATGGTTGCCATTCGTAGTACGTAGCTCCTTCAGCCCAAAGAAAAGCAGCCTGTTTAGGACAGATAATGGTGTCATTTCCAGCAGTGATTTCAATCTCAATGACATTGGCATAAATAGAATCGATAATTGTTCCGCACGCATTTCCAACTTCTACATAAAACCATTGATTCGTTGTTGGATTGATTACTGCAATAGATCCATCTGATGCAACTATAAAAGGATTGCTAACCCAGTTGTAATAATCTCCTCCAGACACTGAAATAGGAGTTTGTGCGCCAAGACAAAGCTCGACTTCATCATCTAAAATTGGGGTTGGAGGATCAAAGAAAACGCTAACGGATGTGGTGTCTTCATTTACACATCCATCATCTGTTGTAACTGTTGCAATATAGGTAATGCTCGTATCTGGTGTACATGTAGGGGTAAATGAATTAGGATCATCTAGAAAGAGGGGAGGGTTCCACTCCACAGAACCAGTCCCAAAAACTTCAAGCTGGACACTGTTACCTATACAGGTGGTATTGTCCGGAGATATGGATACAGAATTGGTATACACTTCTAAGGTTAACTGTAATGTTTCGGAACCACAAGTATCTGAAACCGTTACAGAAAAGGTAGTGGTTTGATCTATTGTCGCAGTTGGTGATGCAGAGTTGGGGTCGTCTAATAGTCCTGAAGGGGTCCATTCGTAGAATTGCCCCCCAAAAGCTTCAAGTTGATATGATTGTCCAGGACAAATAGGAGTAATAGGGTCGACAACTCCTCCGCTAAATGCACCAATATCTACAATTAAGCTAACTGAGTCAGAACTATAGCAGCCAGTTGTATCGAAAACTATTAATTGAACTTCATATGATCCAGGTTCTGTATATTGATAAATGGGCTCTTCTTCTGTTGAAGTATTTCCATCGCCAAAATCCCACAAATAAGCATTTCCATTTTGACTGTCATTTAAAAATAAAACGGATTGTGGGATACAAATTAATGGTGCAGGTTGTGCTGCAGCTGCCTCAATACTGCTTAGCTCGAATTTGAATGTAGCCATATTACAATTAGGGCTTAAGTTTTCTTCTGCATAGCTCCCAGAAGTAGATGTGAATCCAAAATTATTACCTCCACAAGCCGCACATACCGCGTGATATATTCTCCCAGATTTATCGAACCGACTTGTTCCACCATCCACGTGGTTTGAACTACTGTTCATCCCACCCATAAATGTAGCATATTTTAGATTTTGTGCGTTTTCATCGAGAACAGCAATGTAGAAATTACTACCGTTGGTTTGATTCTGATGAGCATCATTGGTAACCAAGAAGCCGTTTGTAGTTGAAAATGAGGCTTGCCCACTTGAGTTAAGAGTTCCTCCCCAACCGGCTAAATAAATGTCATAGCAATCTGAAACCAAAAAAGCGGTTGGAGAAATTTCTACATGGCCAGAGGCTGCTCCTATCATTGTAGTCCAATTGATCGTATTCAGATTAGAATCATACTTTCTTACAAATTGCCCAGAATTGGGCGAGCCAAAACAACCTGGAGTTATTGGCCAATCTGATTCTGTTTGACCATAAACATAAATGGCATCATCAACATCAAATTGAACAAAGTAGGCCTGGTCATATTCCCCTAACCCCATGAATGTACCTGAAGACACTGCACCTGTGGTGCTATTAAATTTTGCAACGTATCCATCGGATAGGCCTCCATTAAATGAGAGGTCATGCCCCGAACTCAACGGTAATGTGCTCGAATTTGTTCCTCCAGCAATACAGACAGCACCGAGGTCATCATTAACCTGTACAGCATTTCCAGTTTCAACACCAGAACCACCGAAATAAGTACACCATGTAAGTGTGTTTAGCATTGGAGGAAGTTTCATTAAAATGGCATCTTGAGAACCATTTAAAAAACTTTGAACAGGATTGTTTACGGGGAAGTCTGAGGAATATGTCGTACTAGAAACATAGACGTCTCCATTGCCATCAACTGTGATTTCTCCTCTAAATTGATCTCCGTAATTGTAATGTAAATTTCCTGAGTTTAATCCATCAGAATCAGAACCTCCGACATAAGTGGATGCCAAAAGGCTAGATCCATCGGCACTTAATCGAGCGATGTAAATATCTGTACCATCAAAGGATAATGAATTTTCACTTTCGAATGGACCGCCATTAAAACTATTATCAAACGGGTTTCCTGCCATGGGGAAATCCGTAGAGGATGTAATACCGTATATAAACAACTCTCCGTTATCAGCACAAACTAAACTGTGAGGTGTTTCATTCCCACTTCCTCCAACATAGGTTGCATACAATAAAGATGTTCCATCTGTATTGTATTTGGAAATTGCGACATCCATAGGGAAGCCTCCTGACCCTGAATTAAAGGTTTCATCGTATGACCCTGTTGTTACTGGGTATCCTGATCCAAAAACAATACCTCCGCCAAAAAGATTTCCGTAGATGTCTGGAGTTGCAGTAAAACCCCAATTGTCTGTTGTCGATCCAGAAAAAGTGGAAAAGGTCAAACTGGGATCAATGTAAAGCTGTTTCGAAGAGTCATATCCTTCAGGAAAATGGAAGGAAATGATATTGTTATTAATTTGATACTGCACCGATACATTCTTCTTTTTATTTCCGTTTTCATCCAATTCCCACGCCTTGGGGTGAGATTGAATAATTTGACCAAACCTATGTTTTATAATGAGCTCCCCATCTTTAATGTCAACAGCATCAGCACCTTCAAAATCAAACGCGATAAGATCAGTGTTTGATTCTGGTTCAAGTAAGAAATTGTAGCTTATCTGTCCTTTCATACCTTGGTAAATAAGATCAATTCCATCATAAAAGTCTGGATACAAAACTTCGTTAAATGAAAAGACTTTATTCTTCCATTTAAGAGGGTCATTGCCAATCAAATAGTTTTTGTAAAAATCAGATTTTCCACTAACTGTAGGTATTGAATGTTGAGACCCAATAAAATTTTGCTTTATGGCATGATAGTTTATTACGTGCTCGGATACTTCTGATTCGTGTAGATGTCCATGCGTTTCATCATGAGACATGGCGTCTGTTAAAAAAAAGCACAGCCTGTTTTCCTCAATATAGAGCTTTCCTTGAGCTAAATCTACAGCGTAATCTATACGGGAATCCCATTGCCCTTGATTAGGAGTCATCCAAATATTTTGACCCATAGCAAATGAGCTCCAGAATAGAGCAAGAAAAATAAGGGCTTTAGTCATGTTTAGCTAATTTACAACGAATAATCAGGATTATATTATATAAACCACTGATTTTCATATTCGTTGCTTATGTAGAACAAGATATGTGCCATGTTTGTTGTTAAATCAGACCATTTTTATTTTCTTTGTTTAACCAACTAAAGCAACTATGAAATTCATCTTGACATTAACCATTTTTCTAGTATTTATTCAACTTTCAACCGCACAGAAATATTCCCGTGTTAAAGTTTTCGCTAACGAACAAGAATTAATCAGTCTATCTAGTCTTGGGGTCCCAACTGACCACGGATTATCAAAAAAAGGCACCTTTTTCATTTCTGATTTTTCAGAGCAGGAGATTCAAATTTTGAATACTTACGGATACAATTATGACATTCAAATTGATGATGTACAAGCGTTTTACGTGAATCGAATGAATAAGCCAAATGACGCGATACTTAAAAATGAAGACTGCTCGGGTTCAAGTGGAGGATCGGGTTCATTTACGCCCAATGTGCCTTCAAATTTTAATCAAGGATCTATGGGGGGGTATTTAACATACGACGAGATGCTCGCTGAATTGGATGCAATGTACACCCAATATCCAAATTTAATCACTCAGAAAAGCCCCATCTCTTCCTTTGAAACCTATGAAAACAGACCCATTTATCACGTTCGGATTTCCGACAACCCTAGTGATAATGAATCAGGAGAACCCAATATTTTATATACGGCTATTCATCATGCAAGGGAGCCAATGAGTTTGATTCAAACCATTTTTTATATGTGGTATCTGTTGGAGAATTATGGAACAAATGATGAGGTTACCTATTTGGTGGACCATACCCAAATGTTTTTCGTTCCATGTTTAAATCCTGACGGCTATATCTACAATGAACAAACCAATCCAAACGGAGGGGGAATGTGGCGAAAAAATAGAAGGAATGGATATGGTGTAGATTTAAATCGAAATTACTCCTATGGTTGGGGTACAACAGGGGTTAGTTTTAACACAGGAAACGATACTTATCCGGGAACCGGAGCGTTCTCTGAACCTGAAACACAGGCAATGAAATGGTTAGTAGAAAACTATGATTTTGAGATGGCTTTTAATTCACATACTTATGGGCCAAGTCTTCTCTTTCCGATTGGAACGACTAATGCGGAATTCGCAGATCACCATGATTATTTTCAGGAATATACCAATCATATGACTGAGCTAAATGGATATGATGCTTTCAAAAGCTCAGGTTTGTATCCCGCTTCGGGAGATTCTGATGATTACATGTATAAAGTAGATATTGGTGTAGGTGAAAAAGATACCATTTTCGCTCACACTCCAGAGATTGGAACATCATTTTGGCCATCTTCTGCGGATATTGAGCCGACATGTAAAGAAATGGTATTTCCAAATTTGGTTTTATCTCATATGTCACGAAATTATGTAGTGGTTAAAGATACAGATCCATCATCTGTAGCCGCTTTGATTGGTGATTTTAATCATGAAGCCAAAAGGTATGGACGAGAGTCTGGATCTGTTACTGTTTCCATTGATCCTTTATTGAATATAACTACCGTTGGCAATCAATTGATTTATAATTTAAATGTATTAGAAACTCAAAATGGTCAAATTTCATATGAATTAAATCCGACAATCCAATTTGGAGATGAAATAAAATATGTGTTATCAACAGATAATGGTCTATGGATAAAAAGAGACACAATCATTAAGACATATGGTGCAATTACTCTTCAGGTTTATGATGATGCAAGTAATACCAATAATTGGACAGGGAACTGGTCTACAACGACTTCTACCTACGTATCTCCAAACAAGTCATTCACCGACTCTCCTACAGGCAATTATGGGAACAACCAAACTAAAAACTACACATTTGACAATCAAATTGATTTAACAAATGCGGTTTCGGCAATGGTTTCATTTTATGCAAAATGGGACATAGAAGCGGACTATGATTATGTTCAATTTCAAGTATCAACCGATGGTGGTAATTCTTGGATTGGTCAATGTGGGAATTATACTGTTCCCGGTACGAGCGCTAATGGAAGTGTTCAGCCGAATGGTGAGCCTGTTTATGAAGGTTCTTTTTCCGATTGGGTTCTTGAGGAAATATCTATGAGTGATTATCTAGGTCAAGTAATCAATGTTCGATTTAGACTACAGTCAGATGGAGGAGTCAGAGAAGATGGTTTTTACTTTGATGACTTTAAAGTGTTTTTCAGTGAAGCCTCGCAAGGTATTCCTCCAGTAGCCTCTTTTTCACTTTCTACTTTTGAATTGTGTGATGACGAAGAATTACTTCTTACGGATTTTTCATCCGAGCAACCAACACAGTGGGCGTGGGATTTTGGAGATGGAAACACCTCAGTGAGTCAAAACCCGAGTCATACTTACGATGCCCCAGGCACATACATTATAGAGTTACAAGTCACCAATTCATTTGGTTCAAACGGTACAGTACAGACAGTTGTGGTATACGAAAATCCAACAGTATCAGTTACGACAAGTGATAATGATAATGTGGTGTGTTTTAATGGCGCTAATGTCCAATTGACGGGGTCTCCGAGTGGGACTTCATTTTCTGGAAGTGGAATTTCTGGTACATCCTTTAACCCGAGTGCAGCCGGACTAGGAACACATATCATTGAAGCCAGCTATACAAATTCCAATGGTTGTACGGGGTATTCCTCGGTAACCATTACTGTTGATGCTTGTGCTGAATTGAATGAGAACAATGTTTGGTCAGCAAAAATATTCCCTAATCCTAATAATGGTCAATTTTTCATTGAGGGATTACCTTTGGGTAGTGCATTCACAATTTATGATATGCATGGAAGAAAATTATCTGAGGGGATGACTGAACTCAGCACGCAAGTAATAAGTCTTGATAAATCATCTGAAGGTTTGTACTATTTAGAAGCTCGTTTTGATGGAAATCTATCAAGAACTAGATTTTTTGTTTCGAAATAATCCTTTTTTAGTTTGGCTCGAACAATAAGTGGTTGTTATACCGCTTAAATCGCTATTCAAAAAAAAATTATTATATTCACATCGCTATAAGTGGTTACCACACATGTAACCACCAAACTATTAGACTATTAACTAAATTTCAAACTATGAAAAAATCACTCGTGATTTTGTCGTTGTTTGCTGCGGGTATATCTTATGCGCAAAAAACGACGGAGATTCCGGTTTTCACAACAGAAAAGGAGAAAACGGAATGGATTGAGAAAAATCCAGAAAAGTACAACCAACCCAAAGATGTAAAGGAAACGGAGTTCAGC
>JABJEE010000257.1 GCA_018665005.1 Flavobacteriales bacterium | reverse complement strand
AGTGCAGGTGTATTCGAATACCCAATAAAACGTTTAATAAGACTCATCTATAGAATCATTATATTATATAAGTAGCTGACGGTTAATATGATACCATGTACCAAAATGTATTATAATTAATATTATGTTAAATAGGATATCACGTGTTAAAGCGTAGAACAATACTATTGCTTATAAGATTCATAACCTCCCTCGAGATCATAAATGATTTTAAATCCTTTCTTTCGAAGAATCTCAGCAGCCATTCCGCTTCTACCTCCACCAGCACAATAAACCAAAACTGGAATAGATTTATCGAATTTAGATTTGACTAAATCAATAAACTTTGGATTCCAGAAATCAATATTAAGTGCTCCATCAATGCCACCCGAATCGAATTCTTCCGGAGTTCGAACATCAATTACCTGAGAATTCCCTAAAGAAATTAAATTATCAAAAGTTGAGGCATTGACCAATACTATGCCTTTCTGAGAAAAAGAAGCCGAAATAGTTAATGTGAAAAATAGTAACAGAAATAGTTTCATTGGTATGTTTTTAACGAATATATAAAGAATGATCAAAATCTACATATTTGAATACTATCTATCTTTCAGTATGTTTGTTAAAAATATAAACATGCCGATATACTCTTTTAAAGAATTTATTCCAGTGGTTGACCCGTCAAGCTTTGTTCATCCTACTGCTACTGTTATTGGAAATGTTATTATAGGTAAAAAAGTTTATATCGGCCCTAATGCAGTATTACGCGGTGATTGGGGTTTGATTCGTGTAGATAATGGATCTAACATACAAGAAAATTGCGTGATTCACATGTTTCCGGGAACTACTGTGCATTTAATGGAAAATTCACATGTGGGTCATGGAGCCATAATACATGGTGCGAGGCTTGGTAAGAATTGTTTAATCGGAATGAATTCAGTGATCATGGATGATGCTCAAATAGGTGAAAACTCTATAGTTGGAGCACTATCACTGGTCAAATCTAACGACATCCTCCCTCCTAACAGCTTAGCTGTTGGGAATCCTGCTAAAGTGGTCAAACAATTGTCAGAAGATCAAATCAATTGGAAAACAAAAGGAACTGAGTACTATCAACAGTTACCTCAAGATTGTATGAATGCATTAAATGAATGCAAACCTCTTGATTCAATCGAAGATAATCGCCCTATGCAGACCTCAGATTATAAAACTTGGAAATCTTCGTAAAAGCGTTACCTGCTATGCATTAATAAAAATCATCTTTTTTTATTGGTACGTTGTGATGTTCTGTTATCTTTGCTCACCGTAGTTGCAAGTTAAATTTATGTCAAATTCTGTTAAGTATATTTTTGTAACAGGTGGGGTTACTTCATCTTTAGGAAAAGGTATTATATCTGCCTCCTTGGCCAAGCTTCTTCAAGCTAGGGGGTATTCCACTACCATTCAAAAACTAGATCCCTATATCAATATAGATCCGGGAACTTTAAACCCTTACGAGCATGGTGAATGTTATGTCACTGATGACGGTGCAGAAACTGATCTTGATTTAGGTCATTATGAGCGTTTTCTCAATGTTCCTACAAGTCAAGCCAATAACGTTACAACCGGAAAGATTTATCAATCGGTAATCGAAAAAGAACGTAAAGGTGAATTTTTGGGTAAAACCGTTCAAGTAGTACCGCACATAACGGATGAAATTAAGCGTAGAATTCAACTTCTTTCTGCAAATAACAAATATGATATTGTCATCACTGAAATAGGTGGAACAGTAGGTGATATTGAGTCATTACCATACGTAGAGGCAGTACGTCAAATGATGTGGGAATTTGAAAACGATTGTATCGTTATTCATTTGACACTTATCCCCTACTTATCGGCAGCGGGCGAATTAAAGACGAAACCTACTCAACATTCAGTAAAAGCACTTTTAGAGCTTGGTGTACAGCCAGATATATTATGTTGTAGGACAGAACATGAATTAGAATTGAATCTAAGAAAGAAAATAGCAAAATTCTGTAATGTATCAATGAATGCAGTTATCGAGGCAAAAGATGCATCATCTATATATGATGTGCCTTTATTGATGCAATCTGAAGAATTAGATAAAGTGGTTTTGGAAAAACTAGGACTACCTAAAAAATCAAGTCCCGATTTAAATAAGTGGAAATCTTTTTTGGAGCGACTTAAAAACCCCAAATCTGAAGTTAATATTGCTTTGATTGGTAAATATGTCGAATTAAAAGATTCATACAAGTCGATAAGTGAGGCTTTTATACACGCCGGTGTTTCTAATGAAACGAAAGTGAATCTGAAATGGATTCATTCTGATGAATTGTCTAAGTCTTCCATTGAAAAAAAATTATCTGATCTTGATGGAATTCTTGTCGCTCCAGGATTTGGCTCTCGAGGTATTTCAGGAAAAATTCAAGCGGTTGAATATGCAAGGAAAAACAAGGTGCCATTTTTAGGGATTTGTTTGGGAATGCAATGCGCCGCAATTGAATTTGCGAGAAATGTTTTGGGGCTAGAAGATGCACACTCTACCGAAATAGCAGAAAAAACCAAAAGTCCTGTCATTTCAATTATGGAGGAACAAAAGAAGATCTCTGATTATGGGGGCACCATGCGTTTGGGAGCATACAAATGTCAGCTCAAACCCAATTCGAAAATATCAGAGGCGTATAATAAAGATAATATTTCAGAACGGCATAGACACCGTTATGAATTCAACAATGACTATTTAAAAGAATTTGAAAACAAAGGCATGATGGCTACTGGGATAAACCCAGAGACTGGATTGGTTGAAGTATTTGAACTTAAAGACCATCCTTGGTTTGTTGGAGTTCAATTTCATCCTGAATATAAAAGCACAGTCGACCAGCCCCATCCCCTATTTGTAGCATTTGTAAATGCTACTCTAAAAAATAAAAACAAATAATGGATCGCAATACGATTACAGGTCTAGTCTTGATCGGACTGATACTCACAGTTTTTTCAATTATAAATAGACCGTCCGAAGAGGATATTAAAGAACAGCAAAAAAAAGAGCTTGCCAAAACCGAAAAAATCAAAGCTGATAAAAACAAGGCTATAGTTAATGATTCAATTGTCCAAGACACTACTGTAACAGATCAGCCGATTATGACTGATGCTACTGAAATGATTTCAGATACGGTTGAACCTACAGTAAAGCAAGTAGTTAGGGATACCGTAATTGTAAAAGAAACGGACAAATTCATTATACACTTTTCTAATATTGGTGGACAAATTCAATCGCTATATTTAAAAGAATATAAAAGCTATAATAATTACAAAGCAAATAAGAATGAGGCATTGTGCTTATTTGATAAAGGAGACCATTTAACTGCTTTCACTTTTTATGATGGAGACACCCGTGTTAACACTGCAAAGTGGGATTTTGATTTTGATAATTCTAAAGCAAATAGCATCACGTTTAGTTGTGATTACAAAAAAGGGAAGATTGTTCAAACTTATCAATTAAAAAAGGGATCTTTTAATGTAGATTATAAAGTTCAATTCGTAAAGCTTGATAACGTTTCAAAAGACAACATCCAACTGACTTGGAAAACATCCTTTTTGCAAACCGAAAAGCTTCTGTCTGAGCAAAGAAGAGTTTCAACGGTTTGCTTCAACGAAGTGGAAGAAGGATTTGATTATTTAAGTGAGACATCAGATGATGAATCAGATATAGAAAATGATGTGACTTGGATTGCTTACAAGCAATCTTATTTCTCCTCCATTCTGCAACCACAGCAACCTTTTCAGAAAAAGAAATCTAAAATGCTTGTTCGAACTTACAGCGAAGGTTCTAAAAAAGACTCTACCCATGTAAAAGATTTTGAATCAGTTCTCAGTCTGAATCTTGACAAAAACTCGAATAACACAGTTAGCTTTAAGTGGTTTTTTGGTCCAAATGATTATGAAATACTAAATGAATATAATACTGAATATGATCAAATATTAAATTTTGGATGGGGACTTTTCAGATGGATCAACATCTATGCCGTTCAACCCATATTTAACTTCTTATTGAGCACAGGAATGGGCTTAGGTATTGCGATCTTGATTCTTACATTGATAATAAAAACACTGCTCATGCCTGTTCAGTGGAAAATGTTTGTTTCTTCAGTCAAGATGAAAATATTAAAACCAAAAACGGAAGCTCTTAATGAGAAATATCCGAATAAGGATGACGCAATGAAAAAACAAATGGAAATGATGACCCTCTACAAAGAGTCCGGTGCGAGTCCCCTATCAGGATGCCTTCCTATGTTGATTCAAATGCCTATACTATTGGCAGTCTTTAGATTTTTCCCTTCTTCCTTTGAATTAAGACAGCAGTCGTTTTTGTGGGCAGATGATTTGTCTTCTTTTGATTCAATTTGGGATTTCGGTTTTAACATTCCTATTTATGGTGATCACATGAGTCTATTTACGCTCCTTATGGCGGCTACAACCCTCGGTTATACTTTTATGAATAGTGGCAATATGCAGCAACCATCACAACCTGGAATGCCTAATATGAAAGTATTAATGTACATCTTCCCTATCATGATGATTTTCTTCTTTAATAATTATTCATCTGGATTAAGCTACTACTACTTTGTATCTACCCTATTCTCTATATTAATCATGTTTTTGATTAAAAAATTCTTTGTGGATGAGGAGAAATTAAAGTTAAAAATGGAAGCCAAAGTTGATTCCAGTAAGAACGGAACACAAAAGAAAAAATCTCGTTTTCAAGAACGTCTTGAAGAAATGCAAAGAAAGCAACAAGAAGCATTGAAAAACAGAAAAAAATAATCCTATGAAATTTTTTATTGATACAGCAAACATAGATGAAATAAAAGAAGCTTATAGTCTTGGAATATTAGACGGGGTAACGACTAACCCCTCATTAATGGCTAAAGAAGGGATAACCGGTTCAGAAAACATCAATAACCATTACAAAGCGATTTGTGAGATTGTCGATGGAGATGTAAGCGCTGAAGTCATCAGTACTGATTTCGAGGGGATGATTTCAGAAGGTGAAGCGCTCGCTAAATTACACGAAAACATTGTCGTAAAAGTACCTATGATTTTAGAAGGTATTAAAGCCATTAGGTATTTCTCAAACAAAGGAATCAAAACGAATTGTACGTTGGTGTTTTCAGCAGGACAAGCTTTACTCGCTGCAAAAGCTGGAGCCACATACATATCACCATTTCTTGGAAGGTTAGATGATGTTTCTACGGATGGATTGAATTTAATAGAACAAATACGATTGATTTATGATAATTATGCTTTTGATACAGAGATCCTTGCCGCATCCGTTAGGCATCCTATGCATATTATTAATTGTGCTGAGATTGGTGCAGACATCATGACGGGGCCGCTAAAAGCCATTAAAGAATTGGCTAATCATCCTTTAACAGATATTGGATTAGAGAAGTTTCTTGCAGATTACGCCAAAGGAAACAAATAATGTTCTCCAAAGAAGAGAAAAGAACATTAAATCATCAATTTTGGGGAGAGTTCAAATCCCTAATGAAAGGAAGGACATCCGCTTCAAACACGAGAATAAACTGGTTAAGCTACCCTACTCATCTTAAGCATACCTATTTGCGGCTTGTATTCAATAATAAAGAAGCTTCGATATGTTATGATATCCAGTTCCGAGATGAGGAAATAAGATTGATATTTTGGGAACAGCTATTGGAATTGCGTAAACTTATTGATGGTACTTTAGGATGCACTACGGAATGGATTCAGAACATAGAAACAGCTGAAGGCCTGACGATAAGTCGATTGAAATGGCAGGCGCCAGACATGAATATTTCCAATAAAAAAGATTGGAAAAAGGCTCAAAGATTCTTTAAAGAAAGTCTTATTGAGTTCGATGCTTTTTATCAAGAGTATCAAGATATTTTAATTAATTTGATTAAATAATACATTTGTAAAATGAAAACAATAATAAATTTATTTTTCTGCGCTCTAATCTCTTCTTATGTGAGTTCGCAAGTAACTGTTTTTGAAACTGATTTTCAAAGCGGAATCCCTTCTAATATGCTTGTTTTAGATAATGACTTAAATGTTCCTAATGCTAATGTATCGGAATATACATCAGCGTGGATATGCGTTGAGGACCCCAGTAATCCAGCAGATAGTGTAGCTGCATCAACCTCATGGTTCTCCCCTATTGATACGGCAGATCGTTGGTTAATCACACCTGCTCTTTCTCTAGGTGCTTTTGGGAATTCTATTTCGTGGAATGCGAAATCTCAAGATGCATCTTTTCCAGATGATTATTTCATTCTTGTTTCGAATACAAATACTGACCTTTCTAGTTTTACTGATACTATTGGATATATTCAACAAGAAGACTTTGAATGGGTCGAACGGACAGTCGATTTAAGTGATTTGGGATATGATGACCAAACGATCTACGTCGCATTTGTTTTAAGAACCTATGATGGTTACAAGCTTTATTTAGACGACCTATTGGTTGCAAAGGAGGATGAAGCTTCGATTCATGAAGAAAGCCTCGTACACGTTTCATTTTACCCGAATCCAGCAACTGTGTTTATACATTTAAAATCTGAATACGCTATTGATTATACAGAAATCATTGATTTATCTGGTAAAATCATATTAAAAACGAAAGATTCTAATATCGATGTCCAATTCATTGACGCTGGTGCATATATCATTAAAATCTACACAGGTGGCATCATAGTTAATAAACCTCTTCACATTAGATAAATTGATCGTAGAACGTGTAACGAAATTGGTTCGAAGCAAATTTAGCTCTATGGAGGGAAGTCATGATTGGTTTCATATTCAACGGGTATTAAAAATGAGTCTGCATATCCAAGAACACGAAGGTGGAGACAAAGAAGTGATACAGCTTGCGGCTTTGTTACATGATATATCCGATCATAAATACAATGGTGGTGATTTCGAAAAAGGAAAAGAGGAAGCATATAATATTATTATAAATGAGGGAGGCACAAAAGAACTTGCGCATAGCGTAGGTTTGATCATTCCACAAGTCTCGTTCAAAGGCGCTTTGGTTGAAGATGGAAACATTTCTATCGAAGGCAGAGTGGTAAGAGATGCTGATCGTTTGGATGCCATAGGCGCCATGGGTATCGCAAGAGCTTTTGCATATGGCGGAAGTAGAAACAGACCTTTGTACAATCCAGATATCAAACCAGTGAATCATTCAAGTAAAGAGGAATACCTGAACTCTAAATCGCATACAATCAATCATTTTTATGAGAAACTATTGCTCTTAAAAGATCGTATGCATACCAAAACCGCAAAGAAAATAGCATCACATAGACAGGAAATAATGGTGAATTATTTGGACGAATTTTATGCTGAGTGGGATGTAGAAATTAAAGATTAAAGTCCTTCCCCAACTCTTCGCTTATTTTCTTTCTTTCTGTTGCAATCCAGGTTTTGAGCTTTTCAGTTTCAACCTGATCCTTATTCATAAGCTGATGATTCTCGGCCGTTCTTAATTTGAAAATCCTATTTAAAAGCGTTTCATTTTCTTGACTAAAATAAGTTTTAACAAAATGAGACCAAACAAAATCAATGGCCTGTTCATTTGGATGAATTAAATCCTTTTTATAGAAACGATAATCCCTCAAGCCATCAATTACAATTTCATAGGATGGAAAATATAAAACCGGGAAATCGTTCTTGAGTTTTTCAATTAAAACAAATAATTGGGATTTACTTTGATTGTTTGAAATCAATCCATCTTTCACATGTCTTACTGGGCTCACCGTGAAAACAATATTGAGCTGAGGATTCATTGAATATAATCCCTTCAGCGCTTCTGACCATGTCTCGAACATCTCATTCAAATCAGCTTGCTCCTTTATGAACAAGTCTTGCTTCTGTTTATGACAATTTGCGACTGTAAGTTTGATTTCTTTATGTCGATAGCCTATTGAAGTTCCTAATGTTATAAAAAGCCAACTCTTACCTTGTATCTGCTTTCTTACAAGTTCTTGCTGCTGACTTATCTTAATCCGGTGTTCTTTTTCCGATATTGAGCTAAAAACATGTGAAGAATCCCAGTCATAAATCAAATTGTTGTGACGAAACAAGTTAGATTTATTTTCAGAATTGATGCAATTGGTTAATATTCTAGCCAAAGGAATGGGGTGGAAAATAGTCCCAAAAGGATTGGATAGAGTTGATAAGCCGTGGGCATTGGACTTGCCTCCTATTTCATCTGAAAAGCAGCTACCCAGGAAGCAAATCTTATCGGTAAAATCAATTTTATTTTTTGATGGTTCAACTGGAACAGTGAGCTGTAAAATCATATTTAATCCATTAATGATTTCGCAGTATCTAAGGCAGATTGAGTTACATTTTCACCGCTCATTAATCTTGCAATTTCTAGAATCCTTTTATCCATATCGAGCACATTAACCGAGGTTATGGTCTTGTCATTGACAATGTCTTTATGCACCATCAAATGTTGCTGTGCTTTAGAGGCTACCTGTGGCAAATGTGAGATCACCAACAATTGCGTTTTAATACCCATGTTTTTCAAAAGCTGACCGATTTTTTGCGCGACATCGCCTGAAACACCAGAGTCAATTTCGTCAAACAATATCGTAGGCATTTTTCTTGATTCAGAAATTAATTTTAGCAGGGCCAACATAAATCTTGATAGCTCTCCCCCACTTGCCGCTTTCTCTATTTCAATTTGTGGATGGCCTATGTTTGCTGAAAAAAGAAGCTTCAACTCGGTAATTCCCATTTCATTCAACGCTCCTTTTTCCATCTTGAAATGAATTTTAGTATGAGGCAGCTTTAAAGATTTAAGTTCATTAACTATACGTTGTGATAATTCTTTCTGAGCATCTAGCCTACTGGAATGCAATGCCTCTGCCTGGTTTTGAACCGAATCTTCAGTTTCCTTCAGATTTCTATTCATTTGTTTGATTTTAGAATCAAGATCAATGAGACTCAATGAATTGTCGCTAAGACCATCTCTTATGGACTTGAGCTCATTCTGTGATCCAACTTTATGTTTCTGAAGCAATCTGTTGTACTCATCAAGACTCGACAATAGCTCTCCTCTCCTTTTTGGATCATCGACTAATGAATCAATTATAGACTCTGATTCATTAGACAGTTCTTTCAGCTCTATAGAGACTGCTGATAAGCGCCTTGTAATATCTTCCAATTCAGATCCGGGACTGTCAATTTTTTCAAGCTGTTTTAATGTTTCTTTGATACCCGTATAAAAACCATTTTCCTCATTAAAGCCTTGAATTTTGTACAACGCATCTTTTATGGAATCAATATTATCAAGCTTGTATAGGTCAGACTCTATTTTCTCATAATCCTTTGAATCGAGGTTTAATTTATTTAATTCATCAAATAAAAACTGACTGTAATCAGAATCTTCGGATTGCTTTTTAAAATCTCTAACAAGCTTATTATAGTTGTCCCTTTGCAATAATAATTTTTGATACAACTTAGAAAAAGCTTCGATTTTTTCGGTGTTGCCAGCAAGAGAATCATACAATTCAAGCTGCGTCTGTTTAGATTTCAGCTCATACGTATTGTATTGTGAATGAATTAAAAGTTTATGGGTTGTGAATTCGCGCAAAACAGCAAGTGAAACAGGAGTATCATTAATAAACACTCTCGACTTGCCATCTTTTACAACCTCTCGTCGAAGTATGGTTGGCTCATCAAAATCAAGTTGGTGTTTGCCAAAAAACATCTTGTCTTGTGCTTCGTTGGTCAAATGAAATTCGACGACGGCCTTATTCGAATAATTACCAACCACTGAAGAGCTCGCCCTTTCTCCAAGCATCAAGGAGAATGCATTTAATAAAATTGACTTACCTGACCCCGTTTCACCTGTAACTATGGTAAAACCATTTTTCAAGTCAAGCTCAAGATGCTCAATTAACGCAAAATTTGAAATGCGCAATTTTTTTATCATAGGTCTAATTCAATATCTCCTGAAATTTGGAGCTGTTTCCTGGGTCCAATCGTTTTAATAGATTAACGAAATCAGTCTTCTCTTTCAAGTCTGACTCAGCCAATAAACTTTTTAGTTCTGCAGTTTTACAATAGACGAAATTGATAATATTTACTGTATTTGGTCGGGTTTGGACTACAGGTTTTAATTTCAACAGTGCCTTGTATAATTCTTTAACTCCCTTATCCTTGTCATCATAAAGTTTATCTACACCTTTTCTATGGTACTTATAATTACAATCACGTAAAGGTTGAAACAGTTGTTGTAAAATGTTATCCACCAACCAAAATCGATTTCTTTTCCCAGACTCACTTGCTTTCCACCCTGGTGCTCCAGAGGTTTGAGCATTAACTACTATCTGTTGAGCTTCAACAAAATAAGGCGTTCCTCCATTTGCTCCAAACGAATCGTAATCCATACCAATAACGAAATAGGCATAAAAGGCGAGAATGGAAGACAAATTGTCTCTGAAAGCGTTCTTAGCATAGTAAAGGGCTGTGTTTCGTGAAAAACCAAAGACGATATCATCATCTTGAAAATTAAACAATAGAGAATTGTAATTGGAATTAAAAGCTGGTCTACTCGACAATACCTGAAGAGACCCTCTAAACGTACCTTGACTAGGTATACTATTGATCTGTAATTGAATATTACAATTGATTCGTTCCTCTATTTTGAATTTATCTTTAGTCCACTGTGTACTATTCATAAAATCAAAGATGACTTCTTTAAGCTGCTTCAGTGCCTCCTGCTCAGTCGTTGTAACTTCTAACTTTGCGTCAGTAATAATCGAAACCTGGCAATTGAGTTCTTGAGCACTTATAACTGAACACTGAATCATTAATAAACCAAAAACCAATCTTTTAATCATCTAATCTTGACATTATATTTACTATTTCAAATCCCAAATCTAATTTAGACTGAAGTGGAAATTCTGTTTTATTTTTGTCCCTATCGAATATAGTAACTTTATTTAAATCCCCTCCAAAAGTTGCCTTTTCGTCACGGGTTGAATTTAGAACCAGCAAGTCTAATTTTTTAGCCTCTAACTTGTTTAACGCATTTTCCTCTTCATTATTGGTTTCAAGTGCAAATCCAATTACTTTTTGTTCTGTCGTTCGATTAAAAGAAGCCCATTTAAGAAGGTCTGGGTTTTTGGCCAAGCCTAAATTCAGCTCACTTT
>JABJEE010000256.1 GCA_018665005.1 Flavobacteriales bacterium | reverse complement strand
GGATTTTAAAGATTTAAAAGTTCAAAATCCAAATGGAATTCTTCAGGCAATGGAAGAATTAACTATTGAACTTTTTGAAATAAAGGATGGTGTTGACCTCGGTTTTATAGAAAACACGTATGCAGAGAAATTTCATTGGGACACAAAATCAAACCAGGCTGTTCCGGATGAGAAGTTTAAAAAAGACGTAGAAGATCAGGTTTTATTGGCTTATTCGAAAATGTCTGATATTAATAAGGCTGAGACTTTTAAGGAAAAAATGAAACTTGCATTGAAAGAGAATAAGTTTCAAGAAGCTATGATTCATGTGGATTCGGCCTTGTTCTACAATAGCAACGACGCAACACTTTTAAATAACAAGGCTCAAATAGAAGCTTCAATATTAAAACAAGCGAAAGATATTGAGAAACGTATTGAGTTTGATGGTCTTAAAGAACAAGGTAATGTAGCTTATACATCTGGTGATTACATAGCTGCAGAAGGATTTTATAATGATGCCGTGAAACTATTCGGTGACAACCAAATTAAATATAAACTCAAGAAAATTGAAGAATATAAGGTTAGGATATCTCAACTAGAATCTAACAAAGAAAAACTTAATAGACTTAGAATATCTGCAGATTCATTATTGTCAATAAGTGAGTTTGATAACGCTATTGGCAAATTAAGAGAAATTCAGTTTTTGGACCCGAATCAAAGAACAAAGATTCAATCTGAGATGAAAGAAATCAAGAAGAAAAAGAAGAATTCCAATTATGAAAATACAATTCAAAAATATATTGAAATAGCGAATAGGTTAGAAAATTCAAAAGATTCTCTTGATGCGAGTTTGTTATTTTATGAGAGAGCAGAAAGTAGCATCAGTAATTTGTCAGATCAGATATTGATTGACAAGTTTAAAATTCAAGTGAGAGATGGAATTGAAAGTGTAAGAGTGAAAAAATCAAAAGAAAGAGAAGCTTTTTATCAGCAATTAGATAAGGCCAATAGCAATTTCTTGAAGGGGCCAGATTTTTATGATAAAGCCATTAAAATATTGGATTCAGATTTAATGAAGCCATATCGAGGGGAACCAGAAATGATAAAGCTTAAAAATAGAATTCTTAGTATGGATCAATTCTATAATTTGAAGAAAGGAGCTTTTACCAATTACGTTAAAAATTCAAAGATGGCCATATCTGATTTAAAAAAGGCCCTAAAAATAGGTAACGATAATTTCAGTGTTACTCCAAAAACAGATTTGAATGAAATCCGGGATTCTCTTCAAAGTTGGACAGGAAGTACCAGTCTTTCTTCTTCCTCTCAAAGTTCTACCGTATCGGGTTACAATAATTCGGGTTCTGTAGTCCGAACCCCAGGCATTGTTCATAGTGGCTCTGATGTTGATGCCTACAATGATTTGGCGCTTACAATGAAAAGAAAAAAGAGTGATCCATTAGAAGATTTACAAGATGTTAAAAATGATATCGATTATGAAGTTTATTTTAACAATACTGTGAATGCTGTGCGTAATGAAAAGTCCGCCGATGAAATGAAGACTTTTCAAAATGAGATTGAAATAAAAGAGCGAGAGGTGGCTCTACAGAAAATTGAACTGCAAAAAGAGCAGGATGAGGAAAGACAAAATTTAGAGTCAGCAGTCAAAAGTCGTAACGAATATGCATTATTTCAGCAAGAAGCTTCGGCGGAACAAATCAAAAAATGGAATGATGAAAAAGATTACCTCATTGAGTTAGAGCTTCTAAATCAAGCACGCAGAAATCAATCCTTTGAAGAGAAAAATAGAATACATGAGAATGAACGAATTCTTCTTCTTGAAGAAAATGATATTGCGAGCGAGCAAAGACAATATAAAAGTCAGGACCACCTTATGAAACTAGACCGAGACAGATTCATTAAGGATTCTTTAGAGAAATTGGGGGGAGAAAATAGAGCACTTGAAGTAGAAAAGCTAAAATCCTTTAAACCGGAGTATGCTACTCAACCTAATTTTCTGAAAAATGAGGATGGTATTCTTTTTGCACCGAATGCAGTAACCGAGGGGTTTTTTAAAATTGAAAATTCAAAAGGTTTTGTGATCTCTGTAATTGTTCAGCGCGTTGTTGTTGATTCAAATGGATATGGAGTCGTTTATGAAAAGACAACTAAGGAAAACGGATCCTCATATTACTCAAGAAATGGAGCAGCAATAACGGAATATATTTGGTTTAATGAATCCATGGGTCAGAATGTTATTGAAAATTAAATTACAATCCATAGTTTTCTCTTTCTTTTTGATTTCTCTTTTTTCATGTTCTACAGGATCTAAAGAACAATCGACGAATCTTTATAAATTATCAGGTCAAAGTCAAGGTACAACTTATCTGATTCAGGTTTATGACAAAGAACTCAATTTTCAATCTAAACAAATTGATTCTATTCTTACGGCTTTTGATCATGATCTTTCAACTTATATAGAATCTTCTTTGATCTCTAGGTTTAATCAGATTGATTTTACGGATACAGTAATAGAAATGAAATCACGATTTGTAAAAATGTTGGAACTAAGTGATTCTATCCATGAATTGTCAAATGGCCTTTTTGATCCTTCTGTTAAGCCACTTATTGATTTATGGGGATTTGATCAAACCAATCCTGTGGTTCCTCTTAAATCATCAATTGACTCGGTATTAAACTTTGTAAGCTATAAACGAAACAAGCATTTTCAATACAATCAAACGTCAGATGATAGTGTAAAGATCATTAAAAAAACACCGCGGTTCCAGCTTGATTTTAATGCGATTGCTCAAGGTTATTCCGTTGATTTACTGTTAAACTTTATAAATTCAAAGGGACATCAAAATGTTTATGTAGAGCTGGGAGGCGAGTTAGCATTGTCGGGTGTAAAGGTTAATCAAGAAAAATGGAGGATAGGAGTTGAGGCACCAATTGAAAATAACAATACTACAGAACAGGTAATTCAAAAAGTTTTTGCTTTATCAGATAAACGCATTGCCACTAGCGGAAATTATCGAAAGTTTTTTGTTTCGGATGGTAAAAAATATGCGCATACCATTAATCCTAAAACTGGACGTCAAAACAGACATGATTTATTATCTGCTACGGTATTCTCTAGTTCTTGTGCTTTATCTGATGCATATGCTACTTTTTTTATGATCATTGGTTTAGTTGAAACTAAGGCATTTCTTAAATCTCATCCTGAGCTGGGTTTAGACGTCTTTTTGATTTTTGATGAATCGAATACCTATAAGACTTTTTTATCTGAAGGCGCAATGGCCTATTTAGATTAAGCAATTCATATCTGTTTGTCAGTAACTACTTTCACTATATAATAGTTGTATTAAATTGCTCCTTATATTTAATGCAAATCACATGAGATGAAGGTACATTTTATCGCAATAGGAGGGAGTGCAATGCATAATCTGGCTATCGCATTGAGTAGAAAAGGAATTGATGTAAGCGGTTCGGACGATGAGATATTTGAGCCTTCAAAATCCAGATTAGGGAAGCAAGGTATTTTACCTGAAAACATAGGGTGGAATGCATCACTTATTAGTAAATCAATTGACGCTGTTATTCTTGGCATGCACGCGAGAGCGGATAATCCAGAATTGGAAAAAGCCAAGGAGCTTGGTTTACCTATTTACTCTTATCCAGAATATTTATTCGAGCAGAG
>JABJEE010000255.1 GCA_018665005.1 Flavobacteriales bacterium | reverse complement strand
TGTTGACATCCCTCCTGGATCGTTTCAACTTGGAGGAAACTTTGCTGGATTGACTTATTTACCGGATGGTTCAGGTCAACAATATCAAGCACCTATTACAATTGGCGGGTTCCCCGCAGGAGCTACTATTCAGGGTGCACAAGACTTAAATCAGGTTTGTTTAACCATGGAGCATTCTTACGCTGGAGATTTGGAGATTTGGCTGCAGTGCCCTAATGGTACAACGGTAGCACTCGTTAATTCATATAGTCCAGGAGCAATTCCTGGAGGAACGTCGGGAACAAATACATATTTAGGGGATCCTATAGATGATTTTGGAGGTGGAGGCCCTGGAGAAGGATGGGAATATTGTTTTAGTTCTGTCTTCAATGACATTGGTCCAATGACTCAAAATTGGGGGAATACAATTCCTGCGCCCAATTTTGGGAATAACGGTCCATCCGTGGATCCTAGTAATACATATCAACCCGAAACCTCTTTTGCAGGTTTTGCTGGCTGTCCCGTAAATGGAAATTGGACGATTTTCGTTCAAGATAATCTCTCTGTAGACGATGGTTATATTTTTGAATGGGGATTATTTTTCGATGGATCTTACTTTCCTGGACTTGGATCATACCAAACTTCTGCAGATACGAGTTGGTGGAATAATGATCCTACGATTATTTCAACCCAAAATGATACTTTAATTGTGGTACAGCCAAATACAGTAGGTTCATATTCCTATGTTTTTAATGTAATGGACAATTATGGCTGTCCATACGATACGACCGTTTCTTTCACAGTTGTTGCCGGTCCTGAAATCTTCTCTGATACGGTCGCCTGTAATTTGGAATTTCAAGTTTCCGAAACGGTTTCTTTTAGTGGCGGGGTTTGGAGCTCTTTAGATACCACAATTGACTTTTCAAATGAAAACATAATAAACCCGTTAATATCAAGTTCCATGGCTGGCGATTATCAAGTGATTTTTACGGATAATGAATGCAACGTCACGGATACTGCAAATATTTCATTTCCACCGTATTTATATTTATCCATGCCAGACACAGTGGTTTGTGAGAATTCGGGATATGAGATCGTTCCAGAGGTTACTACAAGTCCATACAATGATGGTTATCAAACTCAAATAAGTTATCTGTGGAGTGACGGAACAACGAACCCGACATTAGTTTCAGACCAGGCATGGTCTTATGTTTTAGAGGTGTCAAACCAATGCGATACTGTCCTGGGCAATTTCACTATTTTGCCTATTCCGGATATTGTAAATGATACAGCAATCTGTAATTACACGTATCAAGTTTCTGGACTTAATGCGCCTAACGGAGGAACTTGGTCAAGTACAAGTCCAGAAATAAGCATAAGTGGTGATCCTATTAATCCAACGGTTACGACGAGTGTTGGGGGGGTATATGATTTAACGTTTTCTGACCCAATTTGTCTTTATGATCAATTGATATACGTAGATTTTCCTCCAAATTATACTGTTGTTGCAAGTGATACGAGTCTATGTAGTGGCTCTTCTGCTCAACTTGAGGCATTCGCAATATCAGATCCCGTACAGGAGGGTTACAATTCTAATATCTCTTTTGATTGGTCAAATGGAGAAACTGGAAGTATAATTGAAGCAAATACAGAAGGTGATTATACGGTTACCTTAAATCACATCTGTGGTTCTTCAGAAGATGTTGCAACTCTAGAATATTATTTCTGTGACTTAAATGCGCCTAATGTCATTGTATTATCCTCAGAAGTTGGAAACAACGAGTTTTTTATAAACTATAACGGAATTCAAGAGTTTCAATGCGTTATATTAAATCGTTGGGGCAATAAGGTTTTTGAGTATTTTGACCCTGCAGGATCATGGCCAGGAACGAACATGAATAATAAAATTCTTGACGAAGGAACCTACTTTTATAAGATTAATGCCGTTTTTGAAGGAGGGCGTGAAGTTCAAAAGCATGGTTTTGTTATGCTTATGTATTAATTAATCATATAACTTTATAGTCCAATATAAAGTTATGAGCACAATATCATTTCAGCAAGAAATATTACAAGGAGTTCCAAACGAACTTCCCCCGAAAAAGGATTATGATAAATCCATTAATCACGCTCCGAAAAGAAAGCAAATTTTATCATCAGATGAAAAGAAGTTGGCTTTAAAAAACGCCTTGCGTTATTTCCCAAAAGAACAACATGAAGAATTAATCGTCGAATTCAAGGAGGAACTGGATTTATTTGGTCGAATCTATATGTATCGTTATCGTCCAGAAAATGAGATATATGCCCGGCCAATTGATGAGTATCCTGGGCAATGCGAGCAGGCTAAGGCGATTATGTTGATGATTCAAAACAACCTTCATCATGATGTCGCACAGCATCCACATGAATTAATAACATATGGCGGAAATGGTTCAGTATTTCAAAATTGGATTCAATATAGGTTAACCATGAAATATTTGTCAGAAATGACGGAGGAACAAACTTTAGTCATGAATTCAGGTCATCCTCAAGGCTTGTTTCCTTCCCATAAAAACGCACCAAGAGTTGTCGTTTCAAATGGAATGGTTATACCTAATTATTCAAGTCAAGATCACTGGGAAAAGTTTAATGCTTTAGGCGTAACCCAATACGGACAGATGACAGCTGGATCTTATATGTATATTGGCCCTCAAGGTATCGTTCATGGAACCACAATAACAGTTTTAAATGCAATAAGAAAAATTGCAAAAAACAGAGATGATTACAAGGGGAAACTTTTTGTGACAGCGGGTCTCGGTGGAATGTCAGGTGCTCAACCTAAAGCAGGAAATATTGCTGGCGTAATATCGGTTACGGCAGAGGTTAATCCTAAAGCGGCTAAAACGAGACACGATCAAGGCTGGGTAGATGAAGTTATCGACAATCTTGATGTATTATGCGGTAGAGTAAAAAAAGCAAAAGCAAATCTTGAAGTCGTATCATTCGCTTACATTGGAAACATTGTGGATGTTTGGGAGAAATTTTGTCAAGAGGAAATATATGTTGATTTGGGATCGGATCAAACCTCATTACACAATCCTTGGGCAGGTGGGTATTACCCTGCCGGACTCACCTTTGATGAATCAAATGAGATGATGTCGGAAGACCCTGATTTGTTTAAGCAAAAAGTCAAGGAGAGTCTTTTGAGGCATGCCGAAGCCATTAAAATCAATACGGATAAAGGGACATATTTTTTTGATTATGGGAATGCTTTTTTACTAGAAGCCTCTCGTGCTGGTGCAGACATTCTTGCCTCAAATAAAGAAGACTTTATTTACCCTTCTTATGTTCAAGATATATTAGGTCCGTTGTGTTTTGATTTCGGTTTTGGGCCTTTTAGATGGGTTTGCGCTTCCGGTAAAGATAGTGACCTTGAAAAGACCGATGCTATTGCGTGTGAAGTACTTGAGGAGATGCGATTGAATAGTCCAGATGAGATTAGTCAACAAATGGCAGATAATATTCAATGGATTAAGGGTGCTGGAGCAAACAAGATGGTAGTTGGATCAAAAGCAAGAATTTTATATGCTGATGCTGAAGGGAGAATGAAAATTGCAGAGGCATTTAATCGAGCCATTCGAAATAGAGAAATAGGTCCTGTAATTCTAGGTAGAGACCATCATGATGTTTCGGGAACAGATTCACCTTATAGAGAGACATCAAATATTTATGATGGCTCACGATATACTGCAGATATGGCGATCCAAAATGTGATTGGCGATTCATTTCGAGGTGCTACATGGGTTTCCATACATAACGGTGGTGGAGTAGGATGGGGTGAAGTTATTAATGGAGGTTTTGGAATGTTATTGGATGGAAGTGAAAATACGGATAGAAATCTAAACATGATGCTTCATTGGGATGTGAATAACGGAATAGCCAGGAGGAGTTGGGCTCGAAATAAAAATGCAAATTTCGCTATTCTTAGGGCCATGGAAAAAGAACCCTTATTGAAAGTAACAGTTCCAAATGAGGTAGATAGCGAATTGTTTGACAAGCTTAATTGATTCAATGAAAATGGTCTTCAATAAAGCAATGATATGGTGGATTATTCTCATCTTGATTGTTTTTGGACCATTGTTGTTTTTATTGGGTTTTGGTATTTCTGATGATTTATCCCTTGTAGGTCATTTAGCTCCGAATTTCTGGACTGATTTAGGGTATAACTTATCTAGACCAGGTCATTTGTCTAGACCTATTTATGGCTTAATACAAACGACGACGCTTCATCTATTTAAGGAGCATTATATTTTCTATAATGTTGTTCGTATTTCACTCTGGTTTGCCATAGTTTTTCAAGCGAGAAAAGTATTCTATTCCTATTTTAAAGGAAGTTCGATATGGATCTTTCTTTTTTTTATGTCTCTTCCTGTTTTTTCAACAGCTCATCTATTTAATTTTTTTCAGATGGGTTATTTATTATCGTTGCTTTTCTATTTATTGGCCCTCGGCTATTTAAAAGATATTGATGGTGGGTTTACTCGGAAAAAACATGTTCATTTTGTTCTACTTGGGCTGCTCGCTATGTTATCCTGTGAAATAGTTTTTCCTTTATTTATTTTCCCTATTGCCTACAATTATAAAGGAAACTTGAAGGAGGTTTTATATTCAAGATTATTGAGGTGGAGTATTTTGATATTTGTTATTTATTTCGTTTTCAAATTTTTAATAGGCCCAATCTATCAGAATGAATCTGATATATATGGATTTGCTCCATCATTACATTCTGTTTTGCAGTCCATATACTATTTCGTGGTTATTCTTGTGGAAATACCCATGCTCTTGTTAGAGGTTATTCCATTTTTTTATTCTGAACCGCTATTATTGCTGAGTGTCCTTGTAGTTCCGTTTATTTATATAATCAAGTCTCAGTTGGAATTTAATCTAAATAGAAGATTAATTTATTCGATGCTGATTACATTGGCTTGTTGTAGTTTAATATTTATTGTCTCAAATTACCCTGCGGTGTCATTTGGTCTTTACAATAAAATGATGTTGCCTGCTCACATCTGTTATTCAATACTAATCGCTTCTTTTTTTTTATTTCTTCTTAGGTCAAGATTTCATGGAGTATCCTACGTTCTTGCAGTTCTTTGGTTTGCCTCAATGCAGATGCAAACGATTAACGCCATACGCTCATGGGACCAGCGAGAGGGTAAATTGAAAGAATATGCTCATCTTTTAAATCAACAGGATTTAGGAGACGCCTAT
>JABJEE010000254.1 GCA_018665005.1 Flavobacteriales bacterium | reverse complement strand
TTTTAATTGGAATGAATCACAGTTGAACGGTAAAGCAACGATTACTGCCAAGCCACATTTTTATGAATCAGATGAGTTGGTTTTGGATGCCAAAGGAATGGATATTTTGAAAGTTCAAATGAATGGGGCTGATTTAAACTACACTTACAATGATGCTTTAAAATTAAATATTGACTTGGGTCGTACTTATAAAAGTACAGAGCAATATACGATAAGCATTGAGTATGTTTCTAAACCTGATGAACTTGAAATGGGAGGAAGCTCGGCGATAACAGGAGACAAGGGATTGTATTTTATCAATCCAAAAGGAGAGGAGAAAAATAAAATGCCACAAATTTGGACTCAAGGAGAGACACAAGCCAATTCAGTTTGGTTCCCTACAATTGATTCTCCAAATGCAAAAACCACTCAAGAAATTTATATTACTGTTGAAGACAAGTATGTAACGCTTTCAAATGGTGATTTGGTTTCTTCAAAAAAGAATAAAGACGGAACAAGAACGGATTATTGGAAACAGGATCTTCCACATGCGCCATATTTATTTATGATGGCAATTGGAGAGTATAGTATTGTAAAAGATTCTTACACCAAAAAAGACGGATCTAAAATTGAAGTCAATTATTACGTTGAGCCAGAACATAAAGAAGATGCTCGGGGCATTTTTGGAGAAACACCAAATATGATTGGTTATTTCTCTGAGTTATTAGACCTTGAATATCCTTGGGACAAGTACAACCAGGTTGTTGTGAGAGATTATGTGTCAGGAGCCATGGAAAACACAGGTGCTGTTATTTTTGGCGAATATGTGTACAAGGACAAAGAAGACTTGCTTGATGGGAATGATCAGTCTACTATTGCGCATGAGTTATTTCATCACTGGTTTGGAGATTTAGTGACTTGTGAGTCATGGGCGAATCTTCCATTAAATGAATCTTTTGCCAATTACTCTCAATATTTGTGGGATGAGTATCGTTATGGAATGGACGAGGCAGATTATCAGGCTGAAATGGAGGCCGATGGTTATTTCCAATCAGCATCTTATCAGGGTTATCATGATTTAATTTGGTTTGATCATTTTGACAAAGAAGACATGTTCGACGGACATTCTTATAACAAAGGGGGGCGGATTTTACACATGCTACGTAGCTATTTAGGAGATGAGGCATTCTTTAAAGGGCTAAATAACTATTTGACAACGAATAAATATAAGGCGGCCGAGTTTCATCATTTAAGACTCGCATTTGAGGAGGTCAGTGGTGAAGATTTAAATTGGTTCTTTAACCAATGGTTTTTAGGTAAAGGACATTTAATTTTATTTACTGATTACGAAGTTACAGATGATCAAACCATACTATTTAAGGTAAAACAAAGACAAAACATTGAAGATTTTCCGATTTATAAAATTCCAACACAGGTTTTAATTTGGTCAGGAGACGAGGTGGTTGTGCATGATATTGTTATTGATGAATTGGAGCAAGAATTTGAGTTAAGCTACTCTGGTGAAATTAAAAATATTCAAATCGATCCTAAACAAGATTTATTAGCAAAAATATATGAAGAAAAATCAGCGGATCAATTTAGACATCAGTTTTATAATTCTAAAGCATACAAGTCGCGTATTGTTGGATTGAGAAGAGCAAGTAAGTCGAATACAGTAGAAACACAAAATTTACTTTCGGATGCATTGGATGACCCTTTTTGGAATATAAGAATTGAAGCGGCATCAATAGCGTATCAATTGGGATGTTCTGGGAATACGGATATTTCTAATAAGATGATAAAACTTGCAAAAAACGACTCTGTTTCAAAAGTTCGTGCAGAGATGATACAAATGCTAGACAAGTCTGGAGAAGAGGAAGCGACACTAATGGCCCTGTTTAAAGAAGCGATTAGCAACGATCCTTCCTCGAACGTTAGGTCTAGTGCTTTTCAAGCATTGGTTGACTTAAATCCGTCTCAAGCATTGACTGAGGCAAGGTTAATGGAGGATGGTGCATCACTGTCTTTAAAAATCACATTGGCTGAGGCATACAGTAAAATGGGGGAAGCTCAAGAACAAGTATTCTTTGAGGATTTGATTTACAATGGTGGTGCCTCGGGGGAAGATGAGATGCGTGTTTTGTTTTCTTATTTGACCTATGCCTTGATGCAGGATATAGATCTATTACAGAAAATGCCTAAAATATTGGGTTATTATAAAGAGAATGGTGGTGGGTATGTTGCGATGTATTATGATCGTATTATTGCTTATTCCATAGAACAATGTCAAGAAATCATTAACGCTTTGGTGATAGAAGAAAATATCACAGAGAGTGATCAATTACTTCAGGTGGTTTCTGAGCTTGAGAAGTTGTCGGAAGAATAATCTTCATTTTCTTAAAACTTTCTGGTTTTTTTCATGTTTTTTAAATGACGTTAAATAATTATAATTATATTTGATTAAAAATACGTCAATCATAAAGATTAAAATATAAACATTATGAAATTACTAGAAGTTGGAGACAAGGCTCCAAGTTTTGAAGGTCTAGACCAAAATGACAACAAAGTTTCATCCAACGATTTTAACGGGTCAAAATGGGTGGTTTACTTTTATCCCAAAGACAATACGCCTGGATGCACTGCTCAGGCATGTAGCCTTCGCGATGGTTTTGATGATTTGACGAAAAATGGCATTAAGGTTATAGGGGTGAGTGCAGATAGTGTAAAAAGTCATGACAAATTTGCTTCCAAATTTGCTTTACCCTTTTCTTTGTTGTCTGACGAATCGAAAGAGCTTATAAATAAGTTTGGGGTTTGGGGACCAAAGAAATTTATGGGTAGAGAGTATGAAGGAATTCACAGGGTTTCATTTATTATGGATGAAGAGGGATTGATTACTCATGTAATTCAAAAGCCTAAGACCAAGGATCATGCAAATGAAGTGCTTGGATTACTAAATTTAAATTAAGTCGTAAATTGTTTACGATGTAGTGAATGTACATTTGATTCATTATTAACATAGGGCAATGCTCAAAAAAACAAACGATATGTCAAAGAAAGATGTCAATACTGAAAAATTAAAAGCTCTACAGCTTACAATGGAGAAATTAGACAAAGCCTATGGTAAAGGCGCCGTCATGAAACTAGGCGATGCTCCCGTCGAAAAAGTTGATGTAATTCCAACAGGGTCTTTAACATTAGATATTGCACTGGGCATACAAGGATATCCGAAGGGTAGAGTTGTTGAAATTTATGGACCAGAATCCTCAGGTAAAACTACATTAGCTATTCACGCAATTGCTGAAGTTCAAAAGCAAGGTGGGATAGCAGCATTTATTGACGCTGAGCATGCTTTTGATCAGTTTTATGCTCAGAATTTGGGGGTAGATGTGGCAAATCTCTTAATTTCTCAACCAGATAACGGAGAGCAAGCATTAGAAATTGCAGATAATTTGATTCGTTCAGGAGCAATTGATCTTATTGTTGTTGACTCAGTTGCAGCGCTTACTCCGCGTGCCGAAATTGAAGGCGAAATGGGAGATTCTCAAATGGGATTACAAGCGCGATTAATGTCTAAAGCATTAAGGAAGCTTACAGGTTCAATAAATAAAGCAGGTTGTTGTTGTATTTTCATCAATCAGCTCCGTGAAAAGATAGGAGTAATGTTTGGAAATCCTGAAACAACGACAGGCGGAAATGCATTAAAATTTTATTCTTCAGTTCGTATAGATATTCGTCGCTCTACTCAGATAAAGGATGGTGATGAGGTCAAAGGAAATAGGGTAAAGGTTAAAGTTGTTAAAAACAAAGTAGCTCCTCCATTTAGAAGGGCAGAGTTCGATGTGATGTACGGTAAAGGCATTTCTAAAATCGGAGAAATAATAGATATAGGTGTCGAGTTAAATATATTAAAAAAGAGCGGTTCTTGGTTTTCATATGGTGAAACAAGATTAGGACAAGGTCGTGATGCAATAAAAAATTTATTATTAGATAATCCCGAGTTAGCCGAGGAACTAGAACACAAAATTAAAGAGGCCCTTGTGAAACCTGAAACAGAAAAGACGGTTTTACAAGATTAAGAGCAAATCGTTTGGTTATAACGGCATCGTGAGGTGCCGTTTTTTTATTCCAAAAATTAAATTATTTTTGAGGAAATAATTTTAAAAATACTATGAAAAAATTTACCTACTTATTTGTTATTTCTGTTTTGATGTTTGGAACCCAGTCTTGTAAAAAGAAGGGTTGTATGGATTCAAGTGCGGCAAATTATAATGATGAAGCCAAAAAAGACGATGGTACCTGTGTTTATACACCGATTATAACATTAGTAGGTGCAGCAGATACCACTATTAGCGTTGCGACCGAATGGGCAGACCCAGGAGCTACTGCTGCCAATTTAGATGGAGCGATTGTTGCGGTTATGGATAATTCATCGGTTGATGCTAGTGAAGTTGGTGTTTACACCATTACATATACAGCAACGAATGATAATGGGACTACGACTGTTATTCGTACAGTAAACGTAGTGGTGAATCAGGATTCTTGGTTAGGAGATTGGAGTGTCAGTGACAATTGTGGTGGAGGAACAGGGCTTGCATTAAATGGATCACCTAATATTATTGCAGGAGGAAACGAAGAGCAAATATTAATTACTGAATTTTTAAGTGGTGTAACAGGTTCGTATGGAACGGCGATTTGCCAAATCGATGGGGATGCGATTACAATAGCGCCGGCATCAGATGGCGCACCCGGAGGTCTTGGAGATATCAATTATTCAGGATTTGGTACTATGAATAGCAACGGATTGAGCTTTACCATAACTTATACTTGGCAGAATACAACTCCAATTACTGGGGGTTCTGGAACATGTTCAGCTACATATTCTAAATAGATTACTAGATAACATTTTTAAAGGAGGGTTAGGCTCTCCTTTTTTTGTGCTCAGTACTTGCATAGAATGATTTAAACATATACTTTTGCCCCCTATTAAAAAAATGAAATAAAATGGAATCAATGATTATTTATATGCCGATTGCAGCTGCCATTATTGGATTGTTGTATATGTTGGTAAAGAAGTCTTGGGTAATGAAACAAGATGCAGGTGACGGAAAAATGAAAGAGATTTCTGATCACATATATGAAGGAGCTTTGGCATTTTTAAAAGCGGAGTACAGGCTGTTAGCAATATTTGTTATTGTGGTTAGTGTTGCCCTTGCGCTTGTATCGATGATTGTACCTTCTACGCATTGGATGATTGTCATCGCCTTTATTTTTGGAGCCTTGTTTTCTGCCTTTGCAGGAAATATGGGTATGAAAATCGCAACTAAAACAAATGTGAGAACTACACAAGCTGCCCGAACGAGTTTGCCGCAGGCATTAAAAGTATCTTTTGGAGGAGGTACTGTTATGGGGCTTGGTGTTGCTGGTCTTGCAGTTTTAGGATTAACGGCATTTTTTATTCTTTTCTATAATATGTTTATGGTTAGTGGAGAAGCATTTTCTACAGATAAGATGACTATAGTATTGGAAACATTAGCTGGATTTTCACTAGGGGCAGAGTCTATTGCTTTATTTGCCCGTGTTGGTGGAGGTATTTATACCAAAGCCGCTGATGTTGGTGCAGACCTCGTTGGTAAAGTTGAAGCTGGTATTCCGGAAGATGATCCACGTAACCCAGCAACTATTGCTGATAATGTTGGAGATAATGTTGGAGATGTTGCAGGAATGGGAGCCGATTTATTTGGTTCATATGTTGCAACTGTTTTGGCAGCTATGGTTTTAGGAAACTACGTAATTAGAGATAATGGTGCTGTTGAATCTTTTAGTGGAATGGGACCAATATTATTACCAATGGCGATTGCTGGAGTAGGAATTATTATTTCAATGATTGGATCAATGTTGGTTAAAATTAAATCGAATGACGCAAAAGAAAAAGAGGTAATGGGTGCATTAAATGTTGGAAACTGGGTTTCTATTGCATTGGTTGCTGTTTCTTGTTACGTGTTGGTTAAATGGATGCTTCCTGAATCAATGACAATGACTTTCTTTGGTGAAGCGGATAAAGAGATTTCTTCTCTACGTGTATTTGGTGCAACCATCATTGGATTGATCGTTGGTGCTGTTATTTCATCGGTCACTGAATACTATACAGGATTGGGTAAAAAACCTATTTTAAAAATTGTGCAACAATCAAGTACAGGAGCAGGAACAAACATCATCGCTGGTCTAGCTACTGGTATGATTTCTACATTCCCAACCGTTCTTTTATTTGCAGGTGCAATATGGGGATCATATGCATTTGCAGGTTTCTACGGTGTTGCAATGGCTGCCTCTGCCATGATGGCCACAACAGCTATGCAGTTGGCAATTGACGCATTTGGACCAATTGCAGATAATGCAGGTGGTATTGCTGAAATGAGTGAGCAGGATCCTATCGTCCGTGAAAGAACAGATATTCTAGATTCAGTAGGTAACACGACTGCTGCAACAGGGAAAGGTTTTGCTATTGCATCAGCAGCATTAACTTCATTGGCTTTATTTGCGGCCTACGTTACATTTACAGGAATTGAAGGTATTAACATCTTCAAAGCACCTGTACTTGCCATGCTTTTTGTTGGTGGAATGGTACCGGTTGTGTTCTCTGCCTTAGCTATGAATGCTGTTGGTCGGGCTGCTATGGAAATGGTACAAGAAGTAAGGCGTCAGTTTAGAGATATTCCGGGAATTATGGAAGGAACGGGTAAACCAGAATACGATAAATGTGTTGATATTTCAACAAAGGCATCATTAAAGCAAATGATGTTGCCAGGGCTATTAACTATAGGTTTTCCATTGGTTATTGCTTTTGTGCCTCTTGCATTTGGAATGAATAACTTAATGGTAGCTGAAATGTTGGGTGGTTATATGGCTGGAGTTACCGTAAGTGGTGTTCTTTGGGCGATCTTCCAAAACAATGCAGGTGGTGCATGGGATAATGCAAAGAAATCATTTGAAGCTGGTGTTGAAATAAACGGAGAAATGACTTACAAGGGTTCTGACGCACATAAAGCTGCTGTAACAGGAGATACTGTAGGAGATCCTTTTAAAGACACTTCTGGACCATCAATGAATATCTTAATTAAATTAACGTGCTTGATTGGTTTGGTTGTAGCCCCAATCATAGGTAACGGTCATGATAATGGGTCTGGTACGTCTAGTCTTACTGCGAAAACTGAATGTTGTTCAGTAGATGGTAAATGTTCTACAGACGACACATGTAAGGATGAGAAGTCTTGTTCTTCTGAAGCAAAAGCATGTTGCAAAAAAGAAACAGAAAAAGAATGTTGTGCAGGTAAAGAAGAAAAATGCAAGGCTATGGCAAATAAGTGTGATATGTCGGAATGCTCAAAAATGAATGCAGAACAATGTGCTGCAATGTGTGATGAGAAAGGTTGT
>JABJEE010000253.1 GCA_018665005.1 Flavobacteriales bacterium | reverse complement strand
TGTTCTTCAGTCTTTTTTCCTGTAAAAAAGAAGACGTAGAGAGCGAACCGATCGAAGGCTTGCAAGTTATTACCTCCTTAAATCAAATCAATGCTGAACTTGAATCTGGAGTATCCATGGTTTTTTTTCACGCCAGTTGGTGTAGCGTATGTCAAGCGCAACGGCCTGCAGTTATCGAGGTGGCTTTAGACGCCGATTTGTCAGAAGTATTCTTTGGAGAGGTCGAATATGAAGACCATCCAGATATTGTCGAAGCACATAATATAGAGGGTTTCCCAACAATTATTATTTATAATGACGGTGTCGAATCGCAAAGGTTTACAGGAGGAGGAAATACAACATCCGCAATAAAATCTGCAATTCAGAGCTTGTTATAATTACTATTCTTAATACTTGTACTGCTTGTTTAATTACGAGTAATCATTCGTGTTTCGAAGTTGCTAGAAATCGATCAAAATGGAAAGGTAACCGTTTTACAAAACTTCTTTTTTAAAGGAATGGTGATCGAGGTCTGGAGATAACGATTCATTAAAGACTCTGGTAACATATGGGAATTGGTTGAATGTGCAGGAGACTGCCAATAATTATTCAAAACAGTAAATTACAAATTCTAAAGGCTCATCTCTAGATGATTGAACACACATTACTATATAGAAGATCTAAAACACAACTGTCTTTTCATTTGAGCGTCATTAAAGAAACTACTCAATATGAACAAACTATTTCTCCTTCCATTTCTCTTCTTGACTTTTAATTTGACAGCACAAAAAACATATGTGCCAGACGACAACTTTGAGCAATCCCTTATCGATTTAGGACATGACGACGTTCTTGACGATAGCGTTTTAACTGAAAACATTAACGAGGTTATCACTTTATTCATAGCGGAAAAAGACATTTCAGATTTGACAGGGATAGAGGGGTTTACAGCCATGCAAACTTTATACTGTTTTGCAAATAATTTGACAAATATAGATGTCAGTCAAAACACAAATCTGTGGCGATTGGTTTGCTATGCTAATGATTTAACAACACTTGACTTGAGTCAATGCCCATCGATCACCCATGTGGAATGTCAATACAACGACCTGCAAACTTTAGTGCCAAGTCCTAATTTAGTTAACTTGAATTGCCAACAAAATAATCTTACAGAATTGGACCTAAGTAATACCCCAAACCTAGGCTATTTGGATTGCGACCAAAATCAGCTCACCTGTTTGAATATAAAAAACGGAAATAGTTCATCAATGGGGACTACAAGTTTTCTTGCAAGAGCAAACCCTAATCTATTTTGTATTGAAGTAGATGACCCTTTGTATTCGGAATCGACATGGATTTATGTTGATACTGCAGTTAATTTTTCTGCAAACTGTGCTAATTCGTGTTCTTCGGAAATAACTAACCTCATAGAATTTAATGCTTCGCCTAGAACTTTAGTTGGCATTATTGATATGATGGGTAGTGAAACAACTTTTAAACCCAATACACCCCTTATCTATATCTATGATGATGGAAGTACCGAGAAGGTGTTTAGTGTGGAATATTAGTCTCCTTGGTTTTGATTGAATATCCATTACTACAAGGAAAGGCAGAAGGCGCTATGTGCAATATAAACCCAATCATCTCACGTTTTTGCCTCTATTTCTTATAAAACCCTTAAGGGTGTTCACAACTAATTGTTAATAAAGCATGTGTCGTTTATAGAATTTTTTTATATTTAGGTTGTAAATTGAGAAAGAATAAATTAAAATTTGAAATTATGGAAGGATATTGCGTAAAATGTAAAGCAAAGAAAGAAATTAAGGACGCTGCTGAAGTTACTATGAAAAATGGTAGAAAAGCAATGAAAGGAAAATGCCCATCTTGTGGTACTGGGATGTTTAGAATTCTTGGAAAGGCATAGTAAATTTAAACGTTCATTACAATCAAATTTAGCTCTATAACTAAAAAGTTGTAGGGCTTTTTTTGTAATTACACATTTTCGAGAAAGATGTGTTTTTAATTTAGGTAAAACCATCAGAATCATCAAGGATTAGCGGTTAGTAATAGTCACTAGGTGCTTGCAAGGCTTAAATGTTTTTTGTGATTTAAGGTTCCTCGAACTCTGCATTATCAAAAACATCCTCCTTTTCATTCCGAGCTCTTGACTTCAGGAATAGAATGACAGAACGCGTACTTCATGATATTGTCATAAACAGACAAACCATGTATTTGAAAATCAGCCTCCCCTAAATATTCATTGAAGACTAGTAAAGGGAATGAAGTTTACTACATTAGAAGTAAATAGAAAACGCCATGAAAAAGAGTTTAGTCGTTTTCTTCTTATTTCACTCAATTTGTACTGTCAATGCTCAAACTGATGCGAAAGTGTCAGATGCATCAAATGACAAAACCCCAGAAACGTTAAGTTCTGCAGCAGAAGTAGCATCTACGGAAACCTCAAGCCCATATGTTATTCTCAAGAACAAGCTTCATGTGGACCAAACCACCTATTACTCCTACGCGGATCAGGTTTATCTGAGGATGAATAATACACCATTTAATGGAACAGTATATGAAAAGTGGAGAAATGGTATGATGTGGTGGGAAACCAGCTACAAAAATGGAGTTAAAGATGGTTTTACTCGCGAGTGGTTCAAATCCGGGCAATTATTTAAGGAAGCCGTTTACAAAGACGGAAAGCTCATTAGTCAAAAATGCTGGGATGAAGAAGGTGAAGTTTTTGAATGTGACTAATGCGGTTCACACTGAATTTCCTATTTAACAGATTTATTTCTTCTTCTCATTAAGGGGGGAGGGTAGGTTTGTATATTCAATTAAGTCCATTTCAATGGAACCGATGAGTAAGTCTGTTTTTAAACGAATG
>JABJEE010000252.1 GCA_018665005.1 Flavobacteriales bacterium | reverse complement strand
AATAAGTGCTGTAAACCAATTCCCCTTATCATTAATCACTCCCCCCTTGTTTTGAACGAATAGTCCTTGAATTTCCGTTCGAATGGAATGTTTTGGTTTTAATTTAAAGAGCATTTCAATTACACCTATATGGGCATTAATAATACCTTGTGCATCATTGGATATTTTTGCTACATCGTTATTGATTTGAATGTTGTAATAACTTAAAATTGCTGAGAATTTTTTGTTGAATTTTTTAGAAATATTAAAATTAATATCTTGCCAATACAGGCTATCACTCATCACAAAAGGAGTTGATTTGTAGGCAATTCCAGTTGAATCCGATGGGTAGTTTGCATTGTAGTTTCGCTTAGGCTCATAAGTTGTAGAATAATTAAAACCTAGAGATGTCCCATATTTTCCACCTAATTTGGTTTTTCGAAGAAAGGTGTACATCACATCTGCTTGAAAAGCAACTTCTCCGACGGGTTGTGTGGCATACGGGTAAAGAGTAGCCACAAGATTATAAGTATGTGTTTTATTCAATGCAGGAAGGTAATTGATAAATACATCCTGTAAGTCTTTCGTTCGGTCTGAACGATAGCTCATATTATCAACTGATTTTCCGGAAATTAATATACCTAATCCTTTTTGAGTATAACTTAAGTTAAATACGCTGGCATGTCCATAATTGTATATGTTACCATTGTCATTACTGGGGTCTTGTTCTTTTTGGATGTACTCTCCGTCAAAATAAATATTCTTGTAAAGCATTTTGATTCTTCCGCCATAGGAGCCTACATTTTCAGGTAGAACAAGTGTTGAGTTATCATCTTTTTGATATTTACTGACAAAAGACGCTCCGAGTGTTAAATCAAGAGAAGAAGTTTCCATTTTTTTAAAAATCTCATTCAAGTGAAATTCTGCGTCCGTTCCCCGAACAATTCCTGCACCATGTACAATGCGTCCTTCTTGAAAGGATAACCTTTGATATCCGTAAACTCCTTTTAATACAATTCCTTTTCTCGGTTTTACAATGATTCGAGCACCATCGAGTAAGTTGTCATAACCCAAAGCTCTGTCTTCATATGCTCTTAAAGAGAGGCCTGAACCAAATTGTTCATAAAACGAACCCAAAGTAACATCTACAAAATCATTTGCATATCCAACATAACGCATTCCTAAACCTGTTCCGTCAAACCTGTTTGGATATCCTTGAATTCTGGGCAGATATGACTCGAGTCTCATCCCCGCCTTGAAGTTTCCATTGGTGTAAAAGACGTTCATGTATGAGTTGATTAACCCCTTTGAAGGAGGTTGATTCGCCCCGATAATTGAATCTTCATTCAGGTATTGAAAGGTGCTTTCTGCGTTCCCACTTATCGTACCTTGTGCAAACAAAAAAGAAGCCCCCAAAACGAAGGGAGCTAAAAGAAATAACTTTATTTTCATGCAAAAATCATTTGGAGCCTAGCTCAAGTATGTGCTCATAAAGCTCATCTTCATCACCTGGCGCATAATTGTTGTGTGAATATACAATATTTCCCTTACTATCAATTAGAAATGTATGAGGTACATTATTTACACCCATGGCACGTTTAAAGTCACCATTTGGGTCTAAAAGGATTTCATAATCCCAAGCCTTTGCATTTGCATAAAGAGAAACACGCGCTTTGGTTTTTTCATCATCAATAGACACGGCAACTAAGGTAACACCTGTTTCATCCTGCCAATCGGGATACAAATCATGAATTGTGTTCAGCTCTTTTTTACATGGAGAACACCAAGTAGCCCAAAAACTAATAACTACGGGTCCTTCAAAGCCCATTTCTGAGGTGTTAACAGATTTGCCTTTGAGGTCTTTAAGAACAACAGAAGGTAGTTTTTTCATGTTCTTCTCAGCTTCTTCTTGACAAAAAGAAAACCCAACTAGGAAGCAAAATAATGTGACAATGGATAATTTCATATTTTAATATTTATTTGATACTTAGCAAATAGAATGCCAATTCAAAAGTAAGCAAAAATACAATGTTTGGTATTTGGCACTGAATTTGTTCAAATTTTGTGAGTTTATATATTAAACTTATATTTGTTAATACATTATGAAAAAACTATACATCTTATCCTTTTTGCTAATACCATTTATGGTTACATCGCAAACATCAATAAATATAAATGGCAGCTCTGACGTAATATCAGGGGGTGCACATATCGAAACTGTTTCATCTGCAGATCCAGTTGATATTTCCTTTGACATTAATAATGAAGGTTCGGCAGCTACGTGGAGAGTAACCCGATATCAGGTTGATGTACCATCAGAATGGACTGATAATTTGTGTTGGGGTCATTCTACAGATCCTTTTGGAGGTACATGTTATTCTTCTAGTCAAATGAATGGAAACCCATGGACAACGCCAACATCAGGTTCTTTTTCTGTTGGGGCAGGAGAATATGGGAAATTAAAAGTAACTATTGATCCTCAAGATTTATCATACGGAACTGGACATTATCGCTATTACATTTCTTATAATGGTAGCCTTTACATTGACTCTGTTGATTTAATATTTGAATATCCTTTGGGTCTTGAGGTTGCAGAACCTGTTGCAGTATCAATCGCTCCAAATCCTGCGTCTGATTTCATACAGGTTTCCATGAACGGTGTTCAAGGTGCCAAAATGAAGATGGTTGATGTGCTTGGAAATCTCGTAGTTGAAAAAAGTGTTTCTTCTTCTGAAAAGATAGATATATCATCATTTAAAAGTGGTATTTATATTATTTCTTTTGATATTCCAGGAATGAAGTCGATTATGCGTAAAGTAATCGTAAAACATTAACCTATTCCCCTTTTTACATTTTCCCTACACTGACAATTAATTGTCTACTTTTACCATATGTCAAAAAACAGAAAAAAGCATTCAAAAAAAGGCTTTAAAAGAAATTCCATTAGACCTTTATTGATTCAGGTTTTTGAACGAAATCAAGGAGAACAGCTTACCCACAAAGAAATTTGTCAAGTTATTGATGCCCGCGATCCGAATTCAAGGCAAAATGTATTTGATGAGCTAAGTATGCTTGTAAAACATGGTTCAATCGAAAGAGTTAATCATTTTACGTTTAAAAGTCTTCAGAATTCTCAATATTTAGAGGGTAAAATAGACATTACCCAAAGAGGAGCAGGTTTTGTTTCTGTGGATGGACAAGAAAGAGATATTTATATTGCTCCTCCAAATACAAACAGAGCACTTCAAAATGATCAGGTAAGAATAAAAATAATCAAAGAAGGTAAATCTAGGGATGAAGGTGTTGTTGTTGAGGTTCTTAAACGAGACAAAGTTCTTTTTGTTGGTGAATTGCGAATAGCCAGAAAAGATGCTATTCTTATACCTGACAACCACAGAATGGGCACGGAGATCATCATTCCATTATCCAAAACAAATGGTGCCAAGCACGGTCAAAAAGTCTTGGCGAAAATAACTGCATGGCCAAAGGGATCGAATACTCCCTATGGTGAGGTGTCCACCGTTCTTGGAGCGTCGGGAAGTAATGATGCAGAAATGTTATCTATTCTATATAATCATGGAATAGAACCCGAATTCCCTCAAGAAGTTATCGATGAGGCGGAATATGTAAAAATTGAATTAGATTCTGACGAAATAAAAAGACGCCGAGATTTCAGAAAAATCCTAACAGTTACTATTGATCCTCTGGACGCTAGAGATTTTGATGACGCTATTTCTATAGAACGGTTACAAAACGGGAATCTTGAGATTGGTGTTCACATTGCTGATGTCAGTCATTATGTAAAGCCTAACAGTCATATGGATAAGGAGGCGGTAAAGAGATCCAACTCCGTTTACTTGGTTGACAGAGTTATTCCAATGCTGCCTGAACAATTATCGAATGTAGCCTGTTCACTACGTCCTAATGAAGATAAATACACTTTTTCTGCAGTATTTGAAATGGATGAAAGTGGAAAGGTATTTAAAGAATGGTACGGTAAAGGCGTAATACATTCAGATAGGAGATTTACCTATGAAGAAGCACAAGATGTAATCATGGGGGCTGAAGGCGACCATGCATCTGAGCTTAAGCTTTTGGATAAGATAGCCAAGGTCATGCGTAAACGCAGATTAAAAAATGGCGCTTTAAGTATTGAATCAGAAGAAATGAGATTCAAATTGGGAGAGAATGGCTTCCCAGAAGGCATACTGATTAAAACATCAAAAGATGCCCATAAATTAGTTGAGGAGTTTATGTTGTTGGCAAATCGTCATGTTGCGATGTTTTTAGGTAAACCTACTGAAAATGAGCAAAAGTCAACATGTATCTATCGGGTACATGATACGCCAGACCCCGCTAAGCTTGATATATTTTCAGTTTTTATAAAGAAGTTTGGATATAGCGTGGACTTAACTCAACCCGAAAGCATATCGAAAAATATTAATAAATTATTAGGAGACATTCGATTAAAAAACGAATATTCTATGATTCAGTCAATGGCAATTAGATCAATGGCAAAAGCAACTTATGAAGTTGAAAACATAGGTCATTATGGACTCGCTTTTCCATATTACACTCATTTCACTTCACCAATAAGACGTTATGCTGATTTAATTATTCATCGAATGCTTGAAAATAAACTGGCTAAATCAGGACATAAATTTGACAATGGATTAGAACAAATCTGTAAACATATTTCAAGCAATGAGAAAAAAGCATCTGAATCAGAAAGAGAATCCACAAAATATTTTCACACTTTGTTTGTCCAAGAATTTATAGGTGAAGAATTTGAAGGTGTGATTTCCGGTATTGCTGATCATGGGATGTATGTGCGTATGGATGAAAATCATTGTGAAGGAATGGTCCCAATGAATGCGATTCCAGGTGATCGTTTTCGATTTGATCAGGATTCATTTCGAATTGTTGGTTCAAAAACCAAAAAAGAATACAATTTTGGAGACCGAGTTAAAGTTAGAATATATGAGGTCAGTCCAAGAAAAAGACAGGTTGATTTGGAGTTAATCGAGGTATAATATGGCATTAATTAAGCCTTGCAGAGGCAACACACCATTATTTGGAGATAACTGTTGGCTGGCTGAGAACGCTACTGTTGTTGGAGATGTTCGAATGGGCAACGATTGTTCAATTTGGTTTAATGCAGTTGTTCGTGGTGATGTAAATTCAATTCGAATGGGGAACCAAGTGAATGTCCAAGATGGCGCGGTTATACATTGTACATTTGAAAAAACTAAAGTGAATATAGGTAACCATGTCTCAATTGGACATAATGCCTTGTTACATGGTTGTGAAATTGGTGATGATGTCCTTATTGGAATGGGTTCTATTGTAATGGACAATTGCGTAATTGAGTCCAATTGTATTATTGCTGCCGGCGCCGTTCTTTTGGAGGGAACAAAAGTTGAATCATGGACGATTTATGCTGGAGTTCCAGCGAAAAAAGTCAAGAGTTTATCTCCAGAGTTATTTGAGGGCGAGGTTAAAAGAATCGCAAAAAATTACGTAAAATACTCCAGCTGGTTCAAATAAAAAACGGGACCGAAGCCCCGTTATAAACTAAATTAATTTAAAGAAAAATTCTTATGCTGCTTCTTTGGAAGTTGAAGCTACAGCTAAGCTATATACAACAAGTCCAAATCCAATTTTATTGATTGCATCACCAATATTGTATACAACATTCATGTCTAAGCCAATGTCTCCCATGAAAGAATACCATTGACCGTCAGCAGTTCCAATCATGTATCCAAGAGGATAAATAGCCCATCCTATTAGTACAAACTTTACAAGCATGTTGTGTGCACTTAAGACATTTCCACCTGCTTTTGTGGCTAAGTCTTTTGCTTCTCCGAACATGATTAAATAAACGATATAGAAATAAGCAGCTCCAGAAATGAATCCCCACAAAGCAGCATTTCCCGGGTAAACAGCTTCACCCAAATAGCCTGTAACCAACATGACTACAGAAGCTCCGATTAATGTCCACATTAAATTTTTCTTTGCACCAGCTACTTTCAGGATTAAATAAAACTCAACGCACATCAATGGAACAGTAAGTATCCAGTCGACATATCTAAAGAATGTAGGGGAATCGCTTCCCGTGATGACCCCGTCCTCGACTACTAAAGAGCTTGCCCAATAATCGCGCATGTAATAATAGTGGACCGCTGCTATGAATGTGATTAGACCGGAAACTAAAATAGAAGTTTTCCATTTACGGTCAAATGAGTTCATAGATAAAAAGAAAAAGGCAGAAGCTGCCATCATTGCCATACATCCTACAAAGAATGTAAATCCTACATAATCAGTAGGATCCATCTTGGCTACTAAAGGTAAAAATAAGTTTGTCATTTTTTTAAATTTTGTTAGTTTTGTTTAAACAAATATATAAAAAAAATTAACTTACAATAAAAGATTGACTAAACTTGTTAAAGTAAATTAGTGATTTAACAATAATTTATGAATAATATTTTCAAATTCTCAATCGTTACTAGCTTCTTGGGGCTGTGGATTGCAACCCATATTCCTGAAAAATTTGAACTAATTCTTGGCTTTATTTTAATTTTTTCTTTTGGGATGATTCACGGGTCAAATGATCTGTTAATAATTAACAAAATTCTAGAAAAATCAAAATATTATTCAAAATTTAACATCCTTGTAGCTTACTTAATGATAGTTTCGCTAGCTATTTTAATTTTTTACATGGCCCCTATTTTAGCTTTATCAATGTTTGTTATATTTAGTGCCTATCATTTTGGAGAACAGCATTGGGAAAAAAGTTTTATAAAATCCAACAATTCGTTAAAATCAATTTTTTACTTCTGCTATGGAATGTTAATCCTACAATTACTATTCACTTTTAACGATATCGGAGTGAAATTCATTGTTAAAGAAATCACTGGCTACCAAATAGCAAATCTAAATAGTTTTCCTATTATAATCATTCTGGGAAGTTTAGTTTTAATCATGACTGCTATTGAACTACACTTTAAACGTATTTCTTCTGAAATAGCATTAACCGAGCTGTTCTCATTATTGATCCTCACTATAATATTTAACTCTTCCTCACTTATTTGGGGATTCACAATTTACTTTATTTTATGGCATAGTGTACCATCGTTAGCAGAGCAAATTAAGTTTGTTTACGGAGAATTTAAATTAAAAACTACTTTGAAATACTGTAAATCTGCTGCTCCCTATTGGATAGTATCACTTATAGGAATGGTTATTCTTTATTTTATGTTTAACAATGAAAAACATTTCTATTCACTATTTTTTGCATTTATTGCAGCGGTTACCTTTCCCCATGCATTTGTAATGGTTAAAATGTTTTCAAAAAAAAAGCACGAACAATTATGATCGTGCTTTATTAACAATTAACAAATTTAACTTACTCTTCTACCTCTTCAAAATCAACATCTTCAACATCGTCTTCTTGAGAAGTTGATTCACCTTGAGCATCTTGTGGAGTAGCGCCTTGAGCATCTTGTTGAGCTTTGTACATTTCCTCACTAGCAACCTTCCAAGCTTCATTAATTTTTTCTAGAGCTGGATCGATAACTTCGATTTCTTTAGTCTCATAAGCTTTTTTCAACTCTTCTAATGCAGCTTCAATTGGTTGTTTTTTGTCGTCAGATAGTTTATCGCCAAATTCTTTTAATTGACTCTCCGTTTGAAAGATCATTGCATCAGCAGCATTTAACTTATCAGCTGTTTCTTTCGCCTTTGCATCTGCATCTGCATTAGCTTCAGCATCTTGCTTCATCTTTTGGATTTCATCCTCTGTTAATCCAGAAGATGCTTCGATTCGAATGTCTTGAGATTTATTTGTTGCTTTATCCGTT
>JABJEE010000251.1 GCA_018665005.1 Flavobacteriales bacterium | reverse complement strand
TTCTATTTGGAGAATCCAACCCAGCATTAAATGGGATTTTACCTCAAGGGGTTTATTTTCAATCCAATCATTCTCCTGCAAGGGCTTATAATTTACAATTGGCAAAGTACCACTTACGGAGGAGTAATTATAGAGGAGATAGCCTGGTTTTTTATGCCAATGTTGAAGAGGGTTCTTCAGAGATGGATTGGTGCAATTATCTCGTTAATGATCTAAATAAAAAGCTGGGCTTGAAAATAAGGTTAATGACAGGAACTTATCAGGGGAAACTTAATTCGATTCAGGCTGGAGAGTCTAAAATGTGGATGGGTGCATACGTTCCCGACTATCCTGACGCCGAATCTTATTTGATCCCATATAGTTCTAATAATTTCGGCAATTCAGTTCGTTCATTTGGTAATTATAAAAGTGATGAATTTGATGCGGTATTTGAAAAGTCAGCAATAGAAGTAGATGACAAGCTGAGAAACGATTTATTTAACGAATGTATAAGCGTGATGAATAATGAAGCGCCCGTGGTTCCTGTTTATTTTGAAAACTTGCTTGTTGTTTACAACCTTAATTTAAGAGATGCCAACATGAATTCTTTTGGCATTATTGATTTCTCTGAGGCGTACATAAAGCCAATAAAATAAATTTATTTAAGCACGTTTTCAACCCATTTCTTTCCCCAATCCTGTATTTCTTCTTCTGTCCACAGTGCTGGATAAAAGATTCTTCGTTGAAAGCGAGGAGGTAGATATTTTTGCCAATTGGTTCCTCCCGTCCCCTTTTCCTCACCGGTACCTTTAGCAAGATAATGAACGGCGGTCCTATAGTGAATTAATGGCCAGTTTACATTGACATTAACATCAAGCTCTCTTAGCTCTTTTAATACATTGGGATTATTTTGATCATCCTTAGACAATGACTTGAATTTTTGCCAAATATTTATTGGCTGATACTCGTCTGCAAAATCATGAAAGGTATTAAGGTATTTGGCTTCAAAATCTTTAAGAGTAAGTGTTTTTTCACCAGTTTCTTCAATAACGGCACCTCTTCTCCAATACACGTTATCTAATTGTTCGTGTATATCAGAATCCCATAAACGTTTTCTTTCACTTTCGTAAACCAAATACCTTAAATCAGTACAGCTTATCTCTATTCTTCTGTAGGCTGCAGTTTGAAAACCACTTGAAGAAAGAAGAGACATTCTGAATTTGGTAAATTGATCCTTCTCCATGCCAAGTCGCATCACATCAAATGAGCGGATTAAGGTTTCAAAATACATGTTACATCTCTTTAATCGTGCAACAAAAAACTCAACATCAAGGGTTTCATTCCATCCAAGATCCTGACCCGTATCGGAAATTACTTTTCCGTTTCTACATATTTGGTCAACTTCATGTTCAATGAGGTTAAAATAAAGCTCTGTTATTTGATGATAAACAATAAAGATCTTTTCATCAGGAAAATCGGTTTTTGGTTTTTGCAAGCTCAATAAAGCATCAACCTCAATATAATCCCAATAAACCAATGGGTTGGCAAAGATTAAACCGTCGAGGTATGAGTTTAAATCTTGCCCAATCGCTGCATACTTGTCACGTAGTAATTCAAGTCGTTTCTTAATATCAGGTGTTATTTCCATAAAATGAAGGTTTCAATTTTGATGTTCGAAGATAATTATTTCACGTCAAAGGAAATGAAGATTTTCCACCTAAAAAATGACTTCCATCAGTTTTTGATGAATCAAAGAGGTAAAACGAAAAAATTAAATTGAAAGAGATTTATTTAATAAAGAGTTTATTTCTCTTCATCATCAAGCACTCTTTTCGTGCGAAGATGCTCGAAAATACCAAGTGTAATCCAGTACGGCAAGATAAATCCCATTAGAAATAACAACATCCAAAAGGCCATACCGCCAATTAAAAGGAATAAAACTATACCGAAAGTGCTCATGTTCTATTATTTTTGAACTATAATTGAAAACAAAATTAAAAAAATTAACTCAATAATTCATTATAAAATGCAATATAGAATAGAAAAAGATACGATGGGAGAGGTGAGGGTCCCAGCAGATAAATATTGGGGAGCACAAACGGAACGTTCACGAAACAATTTTAAGATAGGTCCGGAAGCCTCTATGCCTATTGAAATTATCCATGCATTTGCTCATTTGAAAAAAGCCGCAGCTCATGCCAATTTTGATCTTGGAGTGCTTCCTTCTGCGAAAAAAGACTTGATTAGTAAGGTGTGTGATGAAATTCTAGCTGGGCAACATGACGATCAGTTTCCACTTGTTGTTTGGCAGACGGGTTCAGGTACACAGTCCAACATGAATTGTAATGAAGTGATATCCAATAGAGCTCACGTGATTAGTGACGGCTTACTCACCGACACGGAAAAAATATTAAACCCAAACGATGATGTGAATAAATCTCAATCATCCAATGACACATTTCCAACGGCAATGCATATTGCAGCCTACAAGCAGGTCATCGACATCACCGTGCCGGGAATTAAAAACCTCAGGGATACATTGAAGGAAAAGGCAATAGAATTTAAAGACATCGTCAAAACTGGGAGGACGCATTTTATGGATGCGACACCTCTAACATTAGGACAGGAGTTTAGTGCTTATGTTACACAGCTAAACAAATCGTTAAAAACGATTCACAGCTCACTTGAAGCAGTTAAAGAACTCGCTCTTGGAGGAACAGCTGTGGGCACGGGGCTAAACACTCCAAAGGGTTACGACGTGTTGGTAGCAAAAAAGATAGCTGAGTTTACTGGTTTGCCATTTGAAACAGCTGAGAACAAGTTTGAGGCATTGGCGGCTCACGATGCGATTGTTGAGCTTTCGGGGGCATTAAAAAGGACGGCAGTTTCATTAATGAAGATTGGTAATGATATCCGTATGCTTTCATCGGGTCCTCGTTGCGGAATAGGGGAATTATTACTTCCTGAAAACGAACCGGGATCATCCATAATGCCAGGGAAGGTAAACCCAACTCAACCCGAGGCCCTTACCATGGTATGTGCTCAAGTTATGGGAAATGATGTAACGGTTTCAATAGCGGGATCTAACGGTCATTTTGAATTGAATGTATTTAAGCCAGTTATGGCTTATAATGTATTGGAGTCAGCTCGACTGATTGGAGACGCTTGTAATTCCTTTAATGAAAACTGTGCTGCAGGAATCAAAGCAAATGAGCCGATAGTCAAAAAGCATCTTGAAAATTCGCTGATGCTTGTCACGGCCCTTAACACCAAAATAGGTTATTACAAAGCAGCGGAGATCGCTAAGTACGCTCATAAAAATGGAACAACTCTAAAGGAGGCAGCTGTGGGGCTTGGTCACGTTACAGAAAGTGAATATGACGAAATTGTGGATCCTTCAAAGATGATAGGCCATTAACGCTCCTTTACAATAATTACGTATCTTCGCCGTTCAATTGTTCAATTGAACACCATGATGAAGTATATTTTTATGTTTGTTTTGATTTTTGGCACAACCTTTGCCAATAGTCAATCCTATGCCTATATAGATTCGGACTACATAATGAGTAAAGTACCGGAATATGTTGAGGCAAAAGACAAATTGGACAAGCTTGCAGAACGATGGACTAAAGAAATAGAAGATCGTTACGAGGCCATAAAAAAGAAAAAGAACAACTTCGAACGCGAAGAAATTCTGTTGCCGAAAGAAGAAAAAGAAAAACGACAACAAGAAATTGAAAACTTAGAGCAAGAAGCATTAGAACTTCAGACCCTTCATTTTGGATCTGAAGGAGACTACTTTCAAAAGAGGCAGGAATTGATAAAACCGATTCAGGATCGTATTTTTACGGCTCTTAAAAAACTCGCTAAGAGTGATGGGTATGATTTGATTTTTGATAAGGCCAATCAAAGTAGCTTGATATATGCTTTAAGTGAATACGACATAAGTGATGACATCTTGTATGAGATGGGAATAGAATAATAAGAATAAAATAAATACATATAAAAATGAAAAAAGGATTACTAATATTGGTTTTGGTTTTTGGGGGAATAAACATGAACGCTCAAACAAAAATAGCGCACATTAACTCTCAGGAATTACTGGATACTCTGCAGTCACGTAAAGATGCTATGGCAAAACTTCAGAAATTTGAAGAGGAAGGGGTTCAAGAATTACAAGAAATGAACAAGTCATTTGAAGCAGCTTATATTCGGTATCAGCAGAATGAGAAAGACATGACTCCAGTAATCCAACAAATGGAGCAAGAAAAACTTCAAAAGAAACAGCAGGCTCTACAAACGAGACAGCAGGAGTTAGAACAACAAATGCAGATTTATGGCCAAGAGCTAAATAAACCTATTTTGGATCTTGTACAGACTGCAGTGAACAATGTAGCTGATAGTAAAAAAATCAGCTATGTACTTGATGAGACAGTTACTCTTTACTTTAAAGGTGGTGTTGATATCACAAAAGAGGTGATGACGGAACTATTAAAGCTTGAAAAAGAATTAATGGGAAAGTAATCATTTTTGAAAAACATTTTCAATAAGATAAGGGCAACAGACGTTGCCCTTTTTTTGTAGATTTGATTTATGGAAGACAAAGGGCCAATAGGTGTGTTTGATTCAGGATATGGAGGCCTTACCATTCTGTCTGAATTCAAAAAAGAGCTTTCAGAACACGATTATTTATATCTTGGCGATAACGCACGAGCGCCATACGGGAACCGTTCTTACGATGTTGTTTATGACTTTACCCTAGAAGCAGTAAAGTTTCTTAAAAACAAAGGATGCCGATTGGTAATTGTCGCATGTAATACCGCTTCGGCTAAAGCCCTTCGAACCATACAGCAACAAGACTTAATAGAGATGGATTCGGATTTCCGTGTTCTTGGCGTGATTCGGCCAACGACAGAAACCATTGGAGAATTATCAGAAACAAAGCATGTTGGGATTTTAGGAACAGAAGGAACCGTGAATTCTAATTCTTATCGTATTGAGTTAAAAAAATTTTCACCTAATCTTATTGTGAATCAGCAGGCTTGTCCAATGTGGGTGCCTTTAATAGAAAGCAACAAGCACCTTTCAGAATCTGGTAAAGCCATAATAAAAGAAGATTTTTTTGAGCTGCTAAGTAAAGACCCTTCTATTGACACAGTGTTATTGGCATGTACACATTATCCTATTATAGCTTCTTATTTGCAGGAGCTATCAAAAGACAAGGTTCGGATTATTTCTCAGGGACCTATTGTTGCAAAAAAACTAAAAGATTATTTGCAACGACACGAATTAATGAATAAGAAGCTGTCTCGGAATGGAACATGTGTGTTTTTGACGACGGAAAATCCTGATGTATTCAATAAAAGTGCAGAGAGTTTCATGTCAATGAATGTCAATGCTCAGCAAATTAAATTATAGTTTTTTGTTACTAAAAGATTCTATGAGTTCTGAATTGATTTCTTGAAAATCTTTTTGCCTTACCGCATAGTAGTCATAAGTTTTTTCGTATTGCTCAAAAGTATACCCTTTCTTTTTAACTAAATCCGTTACTGACTGTTTCATTGAATCTTTATAAATCCCCACGGATCGGTATTTGTTTTGGTAATAAGCCTCTAGAACCAAAACATCTCCATGAATCTTAGTGAAATCATCCTTCGGGATAAGGGCTGAGTCATCAGAGGAAGAGCAAGAGAGCGCCATAAAGAATAAAATAAGCCCGAAGTATTTCATTAATTCATAGAATTAAAAGAAAGCCGCATTCCATTTGTTCCTTCACAGACTTGCCTGTTGTCATATACAATTTCACCATTGACGAAGGTTTTATCTATTGAACTAGAAAACGTGTACCCTTCAAAGGGAGACCATCCACATTTATATAAAATATTATCATGATTCACCGTATAAGCCCTGCTTGGATCAACAATTACGAGGTCTGCGTAATATCCCTCACGAATAAAACCTCTTTCTTTAATTCGAAATAGAATAGCCGGATTATGAGCCATTTTTTCAACAACCCTTTCTATTGTAATTTTACCGTTTTTCACATGTTCCATCATACTTATTAGAGCATGTTGAACAAGAGGCCCCCCTGAAGGAGCGTTTAAGTAATTGTTTTTTTTCTCCTGAATGGTATGTGGAGCATGATCGGTAGCTACGACATCAATACGGTTGTCTAATAATGCTTTCCATATTCCATCACGATCTGCACTGGTTTTAACTGCTGGGTTCCATTTAATCAGAGTACCCTTAGAGGTATAATCCTCATCACTAAACCAAAGGTGGTGAACACAGGCTTCGGCTGTTATCTTTTTGTCTTTTAACGACAAATGGTTTTTAAACAATTCAGTTTCTTTGGCAGTCGAGATGTGTAAGACATGAAGCCTAGCTCCGTGCTTTTCTGCAAGGGTTACGGCAAGTGAAGAAGAAAGGAAGCACGCTTCTTCATTTCTAATGATTGGGTGGAGCTCAATTGGAATCTCAACTCCATACTTCAACTTTGCATCTGCTAAGTTTTTTTGAATGGTTTGCTCATCTTCACAATGTGTTGCAATGAGCATTGGTACATTGGAAAAAAGACCCGCCAATGTTTTTTCATTATCTACAAGCATGTTTCCCGTGGAAGAGCCCATAAAAACTTTAACTCCACAAACTTCTGACGCATTTGTTTTAAGAACCTCGTCGAGGTTATCATTTGTCGCACCCATAAAAAAAGAATAGTTTGCAATAGAGTTCGTTCTGGCAATTTGGTATTTATCCTCTAATAGCTTTTGGGTAGTGGCATTTGGGCTGGTATTGGGCATTTCCATAAAAGAAGTGATCCCTCCAGCAACAGCAGCTCTTGATTCAGAATAGATGTTCCCCTTGTGCGTTAATCCTGGTTCTCTGAAATGAACTTGATCATCTATGCAACCAGGCATAATAAACTTGCCCGATAGGTCAATAATAGTTGCAGAATCATCACTGAGGTCTTTACCCATTTTCTCAATCCGATTGTTTTTGATAAGAACATCTTGATGCTTAGACTCTCCTTCGTTTACAACGATGCCGTTTTTTAATAGGTAACTTCTCATAATTTCATTCTTCTCATTTCCCACACCCCAAAAAAAGCTTCTTTAAATATTCCAGTACTCATCTTAGATACACCTTGAACTCGATCAACAAAAGTGATGGGAATCTCTTTTACTTTAAACTTATGTTGTAATGCTGCATATTTCATACAAATTTGGAAGGCATATCCTTTAAAAGGAATGTCGTCAAGTTTTATCTTTTTTAGTACATCAATGCGATATCCTTTAAATCCGGCGGTAGTGTCTTTTATCGAAATAAAGAGTATTAGTCGCACATAAACACTTGCAAAATAAGACATTAGTATTCTTTTGAATGGCCAGTTTTTAACCTTACCCCCACGACAATATCTGGATCCAATAACGAGATCGGCTCCGTTTTTTAATTCTTGTTGGAGTCGATTTAAATCTTTTGGATTGTGTGAAAAATCACAGTCCATTTCAAATACGAATTCATATTGATTCTTGATGGCCCATTTAAACCCATGGATGTAAGCTGTTCCCAACCCTTGTTTCCCCTTTCTTTTTTCTAGATGCACGCGTCCTACCGACCCTGCTATTCTTTTTGAAATAATCTCGGCTGTGCCGTCAGGGGAATTGTCGTCAACGAATAACACATGAAAAGAATGATCCAACTCCAAAACAGCGCCAATCATTTTGTCAACGTTTTCTTTTTCGTTGAAGGTAGGAATGATAATGAGTGAGTTATTATTTGCCATGGGGAACAAACGAATTTAGTCATTTCAAAGCAAAACTAAATTCACTAATCTTATATTTATGATAAATTGGCACAAAAAAAACCGCACGAAGCGGTTTTTTAAGTTTTTTTAAAAGTGATTTATTCAGCTTTTTCGCTTTCTTTTTGGTCTTCTCCACCTTCAGCACCTTCTTCACCTTCTTCACCTTCAGATTCTTCTTCTTCCTCATCATCAACCGCTCCTCTTGAAATTTTAACAGAGATAACCATTGCACTCGCTGGATCCAAAATGGTAACACCAGGAATCTTTATTTCTGAAATAGTAATTCCTTGCCCGATTCGAATAGGAGAAATATCAAGCGTTATGGCATCCGGCAAATCAGACGCAAGCCCGTAGCAATTTAATGTTCTAAAAGCCATATTAAGACGGCCTCCATTCAATACACCTTTCGCAGAACCTGTAGTTCTAACAGGAAGACTCACTCTCACCTTTTTACTTTCATTCAATTCGTAAAAATCAACATGTTGTATAGTGTCCTTTACAGGGTGCTGTTGAACTTCACGGATGATTGCTTTTGTTTTTTTGCCCTCTACGTCTAGCTCAACTAGAAAAACATCTGGCGAAAAAATTATTTTATTCATTTGTACTGACTTTACAGAAAAATGGGTTTGTTCTCCTTGTCCGTAAAGTACACATGGAACCATGCCAGCATTTCTAAGGCTAGCAGCGTCCTTTTTCCCTACGTTCGCTCTAAGCGAACCGCTCAATTGTGTTGTTTTCATTATATATTTATTTTTAAGATATTACAAAGTGTCCGCTTATCGACTCGTTATTAATCAGTTTATGAATCACATCAGAGAATAAATTCGCGGCTGTTATTACGCGTATTTTATCACTTTTTTGAGTCATTGGAATGGTATCCGTAACAATAAGCTCGGTTATTTTAGAATTATTTATTCTTTCATATGCTGGACCAGAAAGAACGGCATGTGTACAAAAAGCCCTAACACTTTTAGCTCCTTTACCCATGAGCAAATCAGCAGCTTTAGTAAGCGTTCCAGCGGTATCACACATGTCATCAATGATCACTACGTCTTTTCCTGAAACCTCCCCAATTACCGTCATTTCGGCAATTTCATTAGCTTTTTTTCTGTTCTTATGACAAAGAGCAAGTCCACAGTTGAGTTTTTTACTGTAAGAATTAGCTCTTTTGGCTCCTCCAACATCTGGAGCAGCAATTACTAAGTTTTGGGAGTCCATTTTTTCAATCTCCTTTAAAAATAAAGTAGATGCATATAAATGATCAACCGGAACCTCAAAAAACCCTTGAATTTGATCGGCATGTAAATCCATAGTCATAATGCGGTCAATACCTGCGGCCATAAGCATATTCGCAGATAATTTTGCCCCAATTGCTACCCGAGGCTTGTCTTTTCTATCTTGTCTTGCAAAACCGAAATATGGAATAACGGCTATAATTTTTCTAGCAGAAGCTCTTTTTGCTGCATCGATGAGAAGTAATAATTCAAAAAGATTTTCTGTTGGAGGCATCGTTGATTGTACAATAAATACGTCTTGACCTCTTACCGTTTCCTCTAGGGAAGGTTGAAATTCCCCATCACTGAATACATTTACTTTAACACTTCCAAGGGATGTTCCATAGGCTTTTGCGACGTGTTCTGCCATATGCTGTGAAGCCCGACCTGCAAATATTTTAACGCCCATGAGTTGTTCAATTAAATAGAGGGCAAAAGTACACAAAATATTAACTTCCACAAAGAACTTATTCTGAACATAGCCATGAGTAGCTAAACAGAAAAGGGCTTTGTTTTTTTAAACAATTAAAGGGGGGTGACGTGTTTTAATTTAAATTTGTGGGTTCATGAACAAAAAGAAGCTCGATTACACCTTGTTTAAGCGTCTGTTGATGTATGCAAAACCATACAAGAAGGTTTTTGCTTTTGCTGCCTTTTGCGTCCTGTTGCTTTCGTTTTTAAGCCCGCTAAGACCATATTTGATCGGCAAGATGGTTGATAATTATATAGTTAACACTCAAAATAAAGAGCTTCTTCTTAATTGGTCTATTGGAATTATTGGTTTACTCTTTATAGAAGGGATTCTCCAATTTGTTTCGAGTTACTTTTCAAACTTATTGGCCCAATCCGTTATTCGTGACATACGTAAGAAGCTTTTTTCTCATGTGGTTTCGTTTCGCATGAAGTACTTCGATAAAACTCCGATTGGAGCGCTTGTTACTCGTGTAGTCTCTGATCTTGAGGCAATAACACAGGTTTTCTCCTCTGGTATTATGGAAATGTCGAGAGACCTAATCTCTTTATTGGTAGTGCTTAGCCTTATGTTTTACACCAATTGGGAGCTTTCTTTAATGACTTTAATCCCTATCCCCCTTTTGATCTTTGCAACTCGGATTTTTGCAAGAGCGATGAAATCGGCATTTCAGCTCGAAAGAAAACAGGTCACCAAACTCAATACATTTGTTCAGGAGCATTTGACAGGAATGTCTATTGTTCAACTTTTTAACAAGAACAAGGAGGAG